>NZ_FOBE01000010.1:0-132562 GCF_900109475.1 Butyrivibrio sp. ob235 | reverse complement strand
TGAGCATCGGAATGCATAACTACATCTGGAAACTGTTCTAAAAGGAAGCCAGAGGCTGACGCCTCTGCCCTTGAATAAAGTGCGCCAGAGCGCACACCTATCCTTGATCTGCTTGACTACAGAATATCTGCCATGGAATGCCTGTCAACCCCGCAGCCGCTTCGCGGTGCGCATAGCGCAGGGTTGACTGGTATTCCATGACAGATAAAGTAGTCAACAAGCAGACCAAGGATTAGAATGACAGCCTTGAACTGTCATCCAACCAGGCGCTATAATGAGTAAGGTTTGAACATCTGAACTGATCACAGGGGCAATCTACCCTTTCAAATCCTACAGTAAATTTACGCCGTCATTAAGCAATTCTTAAGGAGACAATCATACCGGCCTAATATATAATTTTTCCTAGGGGGAAAGCTATATTTGGGAGGAAGGTATGAAGAGAGTAAAAGTTTCAACGTGTATAGTCATGCTATGCGTTTTTTTCTGCGCGTTTTGCATGACTTCTTTTAATGTAAGGGCTCAGGGGGAGTTCTGTTTCACTGAGGTTACCCAGAATTCGATTTCATTCGACTGGACTGAGGCAGCAGAAAGCTTTCTGGAATCGTATAAAAAGAGTGGAAAATCAGGCTCCTATGATTCTTTTCAGATTCAGGTTTTTGAAGTGGCTGAGGATGGCAGAAGTATGTCCTTGATAAAACCATATTCAGTGCCTGGGACAACTTACAACAGCACTGTTGAAGAGCTTAAGCCGGCGACGACCTACAGAGTTGATATTAAATTTCAAATCGAGGGATACAGTAGTTCTCCGAGTATATGGAATGTAGTAAGTACCAGAAGCGACAACTCATATACGATGAAAATGATAGGACATTCGGATACTACACTTTATGTGGATTTTTCAGATGCAGTTAAGCAGATGGAAGAGAAGGTAAAGAAAGCAGGCGGCAGCAATCTGTCTGTTCTCAGTGTCACAGGTTCAATTGTTGAGCAGTCAGGAAGCGAGAGCGATGCGCTTTCTGCTGCAAGAAATAACACAACAAAAATCGGAAGAAATTTCACTGAGAAATATACTTCTAAGAAATACACAGGCTTGAGACCTGATACTGCATATGCTGTTTCTGTTATGCTGACGTATGATTACAAGAAGGCAGATGGAAATAAATCTTCTTATGTTGATGAATTTATAGAGGCAGGAAGCCTTAGAACCGCTCCTGAAGGCGGTTATTCGGATGATGTGGGAGATAACACCCCCGGATATTCCGAAAATAACAGAGAGGATTCGTCACATACAGGTAAGCTGGTCTATACAAGCGGGGCAGGTTATTCGAGGAAAAATGCTGAGTGTTCTGTTACCTCAGATGAAAACAGCATTACTCTGGACTGGACCAAGAATAATGTCATACCTTCTGCTGACAGACATCTGATCGAAATAGGTTGTGTTGAAGAGTCTAACTATGATGCTCAGGAAGACTGGGCAAAATTCGGATCCGACCATAATGAGGGACCGTATATGCGTCAGGCACTGCAAAAAGCCTACCAGGGAGATATTAAGGTAGATAAAGGTGCAAAGAGCTACAAGATCACAGGCCTTAAACCAGGAACTCAGTACAATATAGTAATGAGATGCGGTTGGCAGACACAGGGTGGACGTTGTGATACATGCTATGTTACATACAAGATTAAGACAAAGGGTGATTCCGGAAAAGTGGCAGCAGTCAAGGATATTTCCGCGAACAAACAGCCCGGATATATGTATGATTGCTATGCGAAAAGAGAAAACGGCACAATAGTACTGGATTGGACAGAGGGCTCAAAGGCTTTTATCAGCCAATCAGTGTTTGAAAAGTATTTTGGAAAGATGCAGAGGTCAGGAATTATTACTGTCAAATATACAGAGGTTCCGCAGAGTGACAATTCAAAAGACATAGAACATGCTTATTCAAAACTCGAAAATAGCAATAGCGGAGTGTACTCTGAAAGTGCTGATCTTCCCTGCACGAAGATGAGAGTATTTGGAATCGACAATTCCAAGAAGTATGTTTTTGCAATTGGGTACAGATATCAATATTTTGAGGATGGCAAGCTTCAAAGCGGTATAGAATACTTTTATGCTGATGAGACCGGCACAAACTATTTAAAGAAAAAGGCAACTGATCAGATCGATGGTAATCAGGAAAACAGTGAAGCAGGTGCAGGCGGCAAGGTTACCGAAAATGGTATGAATAACGAAAATACAGCTGCAGAGACAACCGATAAGAAACAGCCCGCAGTAAATACAACCGATTCGGAAAAAACTGCTGACGTGGCAGCCGAAAAAGCAGATGATACAAAAGCTGATGAAAAGCCTGAATCAAAGATCACAGCTTCCAAGGACACCTTCAAGGTATCGGTTCTTAAGAAAAAGAATCAGAAAGTTACTTTAAAAGTGGCACCTGAGCTTAAGGGCAAGATCACAGTTAAGAACGTATCCGCAAAGAAACTTAAGAAATATGCCGATTTCAAGGTTAAGGGCAGAAAAGTCACCGTCACAATGAAGAAGGGTGCTCCCAAGGGAGTATATAAATTTAAAGTTACAGTTGCGGCATACGGAAAAACAAAGAAGACTACTGAGACTATAAAGATTACAGTGAAATAAAAAATCTTCTTGCGAAAGAGTTCACATTATGCTAAAATAAACAAGCTGTTGTGATTAGGCAGCGATGTAACTAACGTATAATATTTTAAAAATATTAAGAATCATTGATATAAAAGAGGTGAGAAAATGAGACAGGATATTCAGCCCGAATACTATCAGGCAACAGTTACTTGCAACTGCGGTAACACATTTACAGTTGGTTCAACAAAGAAGGAAATCCACGTAGAAATTTGCTCTAAGTGCCATCCTTTCTATACAGGAACACAGAAGGCAACTGCTGCTCGTGGACGTATCGATAAGTTCAACCGTAAGTATGGTATGACTGCTAACAACGATTGATCACTGGAAATGCAAAGAGGTTGAGGCTAAGGCCTCAACCTCTTTTTATCATATAGAAATTACGATGTAATTTCTATATGATAAAAAGCGCTCCGCACACAATCACTTATACTAGGAGACGACATGGGAAAGAAAAAAATAACTCATTACTCAGGAATTGGCGGACAGGCAGTACTCGAAGGAGTTATGATGCGCAATAAGGATATGTACGCAGTTGCGGTCCGCAAGGAAAACGGGGAGATTGCAGTAGAGGTTGATCATTACCTTGGAAAGGGTGACAGCCTTGGACTTACACATATTCCTTTTATAAGAGGAGTTTTTGCTTTCTGGGATTCACTTGTCCTTGGCATGAAATCCCTTAACTTTTCGGCATCACTGTTCGGACAGGAGGAGATTGCACAGGCAAAGGACCCGATTGCCGCAGAGAGCAGGGAGAAAGTGGCGACGACTATCACAACAGTTGTGGCATTTGTGATTGCCATCGGAATTTTCATGGTACTTCCGTATTATTTAAGTTCACTCTTTAATGACTATATCAGGAATAATTCCGTGGTAGTTCTTATTGAGGGCGGAATCAGAATCGCAATTTTCATCCTTTATGTTCTTCTCATCTCACTTATGAAGGACATAAGGCGACTTTTCAGATATCACGGTGCTGAGCATAAGTGTATCAATTGCCTTGAAAGGGGTAAGCCGCTGACACTCGAAAATGTAAAGGAGAGCACAAGACTTCACAAGAGATGCGGAAGCAGCTTCCTTTTGTTCGTAATGTTTGTCAGCATTATATTGTTCTTCTTTATCAGAGTTCAGTCGATACCGCTGAGAATCCTTGTAAGAATCGCACTGATTCCCGTAATAGCAGGTATTTCCTATGAGATAATCAGACTCGCAGGGAGAAGCAACAATATTATCATGAAGATTATTTCCGCACCGGGACTCCTTCTTCAGATGCTCACTACTAAGGAGCCTGATGATGAGATGATCGAGGTTGGAATTAAATCGGTTGAAGCAGTTTTTGACTGGAGAGAGTTCCTTGAGGACTCCTTCGGATATAAGTTTGAGGACGACGAAGAAATCGCAGAGTAATAATTATGGACTACGCATCACTTTATAAAGAGGGAGAGGAAAAACTGAATAATGCAGGCGTTCCGGAGAGTGCACTGGATGCCAGACTCCTTCTCGAGTATGTGTGCGGAACCGACCATAATACCCTCCTTTCGCACGGTGATATGGAGGTCTCAGAGGAGAACATTTTAAGGTACAGGGACTTTTTATCTAAAAGAGAGCAGAGAATACCTGTGGCTTATATTGTCGGAAACGCAGAGTTTATGGGGATAGAATTTGATGTTACAGGAGACGTTCTTATTCCCAATCAGGACACAGAGACTCTTGCGGAGGAAGCTCTCAGATATCTGCATGACGGGATGAATGTGCTGGATTTATGCACGGGCTCAGGGTGTATCGCGCTTAGTATTCTTAAGTACAGCAATGATACCAAAGCTGTTGGCACGGATATGTCCGATGCCGCACTTTTGATTGCGGAGAAAAATGCCGAAAAGCTGGGATTATCTGACAGATTCAAGGCAGTAAAGGCCGATATTTTCCCGGAGCAGGTGGAGAAATATGATCTTATAGTATCGAATCCGCCCTATATTCCGACGGATGTCATAGAGACTCTGGCGCCGGAAGTAAAGACCTACGAACCCTATATGGCACTTGACGGAAGCGCTGACGGGCTTTCGTTTTACAAGAGGATTGTGCCCGGAGCAAAGGAATATCTGTTTAAAAACGGATATCTTCTTCTGGAGATCGGCTACGATCAGGGCGAAGCAGTAAAGGAACTTATGGAGTCAAACGGATACAAAGATGTTCAGGTTATAAAGGATCTTGGCGGAAATGACAGAGTTGTAAGCGGATGCTTCTATTAGCTGCGCTATTTTTGTAACTAATAATAATCGCAGTTAATTAGGAGAGAAATATTATGTTTAGCAGATTAGAAGACATGGTCCGCAGATACGAGGACATTACCATGGAACTGGGCGAGCCCGATGTGGCATCAGACCAGAACAGATTCAGGGAGCTCATGAAGGAACAGAGCGACCTTCTTCCGATTTTAGAGGAATATAACAATTATAAAAAGTGCAAAGAGACGATTTCAGATAGTGAGGAGCTACTGTCCTCCGAGTCTGATGAGGATATGAAGGAGATGCTGAGACAGGAGCTTTCAGAGGCAAAGGACGAGCTTCCTGAGATAGAGCAGAGACTTAAACTCCTTATGATTCCAAAGGATCCTAACGATGATAAAAATGTTATCGTGGAGATACGTGCCGGTGCGGGCGGTGACGAAGCGGCTCTTTTTGCAGCTGATATGTATAGGGTTTACACCAGATATGCTGACAGACATGGTTGGAGAATTGAGACCATGAGTGTCGAGGATACGGGAATCGGCGGAATGAAGTCGGTTAGCTTTATGCTTTCCGGAACTGGTGCCTATTCAAGACTTAAATTTGAGAGCGGAGTTCACCGTGTTCAGAGAATACCCGCAACTGAGTCGGGCGGAAGAATCCATACATCAACAATTACGGTTGCCATTATGCCCGAGGTTGAGGACGTAGAGGTTGAGATCGATATGAACGACTGTAAATTCGATGTTTTCCGAGCTTCCGGTAACGGCGGACAGTGTGTCAACACTACGGATTCGGCTGTAAGACTTACGCATATTCCCACAGGAATCGTAATCTCCTGTCAGGATGAAAAGAGCCAGATAAAGAATAAGGCTAAGGCACTTAAGGTGCTTCGTGCAAAGCTCTATGAACTTGAGCAGCAGAAGGCTCACGACTCCGAAGCAGCTCTAAGAAAGAGCCAGGTCGGAACCGGTGACAGATCTGAGAAGATAAGAACTTACAATTTTCATCAGGGAAGAGTCACTGATCACCGCATAAACCTTACGCTTTACAAGATTGACTCCATAATGGACGGAGACCTTGAGGAGCTTATAGATGCACTTACGACCGCAAGTCAGGCTGAGAAGCTGGCGGGCATGGCGCAAAATTAAGCAAAATGATATAATAAATATCAGCTATCGACATTTGCGGTGCAATGGAATAGCACTGGCAAATTTTTCTATGAGGGTTAATTTCATGAATGAACAGATGAAACAGGAACTTATTGACTGGGGTGTTAACTGGCCTGATGTTCAGGACAGATTTATGGGGAATGAGGATCTTGTTGAGAAATTCATGCTTAAATTCCTTAATGATCCCAGTTTTGCTGCTATGACAAAGGGACTTCAGGCAAAAAACGCAGAGGAAGCCTTTAAAGGTTGCCATACACTTAAGGGTGTGACAGGAAATCTGGCGCTTGATGCCATGAGACCGGATGTGCTTGAGCTTACGGAGATATTAAGAGCAGGATCTTTGGAAGGTTCGGACGAATTATATCAGAAGATCAAAGCCTCCTATGATTCACTTACAGAAATACTTAAGAAATATGCCGGATAAACCATAATAAAAAAATAAAACTCTTCCCATGTAATAATCCAAAGGGAAGAGTTTTTTGTTTGCTTTTTTATGGTTATTAGCAGGTTACGACGATTCCGCCGTCTCCTGCATAGGTTGTGGCAACACCTGCTCCATCGACGATCAGGACGTTCTTGAAAGCTACCTTTGAAAGAATCAGATTTTTAACTACGGCAGCTCTCTCGTAGCAGTTGATATGTGTGATCATGAGTGTCTTTTCCTCGGGATCCTTGGTCCTTTTTGCGACAAGATCAGCCATTTTGATAAGAGCTTTTTTCATACCAATGCCCTGCCCACACTGGGCTATTGTGCCTTCTATCGCATAGCAGACGGGTTTGATATTGAGAGTTGAAGCCACAATTGCTTTCATACCTGTGAGGCGGCCATTTTTCCTGAGAGTATCAAGAGAATCCAGGACAAAATAGGTATCCATTCCATCTCTGTAGGCCTCAACCTTTTCGACCACTTCGTTAAAGGGAAGACCGGCCTCGGCGTATTCCATAATCTTAAAGGCTACATTGGTCTGACCGCAGCAGGCTGAGAGCGAATCAAAAACATGAATGTTTTTCTTTCCTATATCCTCATGATAAATATCTCTTGCAAGAAGAGCACTGTTATAGCTTCCGCTGAGCTTCGAGGACAATGTTACAACATAGATATCATCGGCATCGCACTCGTAAGCTTTCATATATCTGTCGGGTGAGGGACATGCTGATTTGGCGCAGGTCTCACATTCGGCAACGCGTCTTATATAATCAAGCTGGTCAAAATTCTCATCATCAAGAACTGTATAATCGCCTACCTGAAGAATAAGCGGAATTATCTCAAAACGCTTATCAACATGGTATTCTGCAGGCAAATCGGTACAGCTGTCTACAACAATCTTATAACTCATATTCTATCCTATCCTCCGATGGGGGTTATGCATCAAAATTGCACATGGTTTTTTATACGACATATTCTAGCATGAAAACCAATATGGGTAAATAAAAAAGGAATTACGCACTGTGGTTTCCGCATGGCTTTAATTTTTCCGCCGTAAAGTGGATAAATTCTCACTTTTTTGATAAAATATTAAGTAAATATGGACACAAAAAACACGAAAAAGAACAAACTTTATAAGAGCTTCGGGTATGCATTTGAGGGCATCGGCAATACCATTCTTCATGAGCGGAATATGCAGATACATTGCACAGTCACTATATTGGTAGTGATATTTGGATTTCTGCTTCATATATCGCTTGTAGAATGGCTTTTTTGTATAGTGCTCTTTGCAATTGTGTTGAGTCTCGAATTAGTGAACACAGCGCTGGAGGCAGTGGTGGATCTGGTCACCGAGGAGAGGAAGCCCCTTGCGAAGAAGGCCAAGGATGCAGCCGCAGGAGCAGTGTTAATGAGTGCCATAATGGCGGCCATTATAGGCGGAATTATTTTCTTCCCTAAATTGTGGACGCTAATTTTTTAAAATTTTATGAGGAGGTTTTAACCATGGAAAATCTTACAGACGGATTGAAAAAATTACTGCTTGCAGGTGTTGGAGCGGTTGCTCTTACGACCGAGAAAGCCGGAGAGCTTTTAAACGAGATGGTTGAAAAGGGTGAGATTACCGTTGAACAGGGCAAGGCTCTCAATCAGGAGTTGAAGCGCACGGTAAAGGACAGCACCAAGAAGGATGAGAAGAAGGATCTTTCCAAGGTTGTTGATGGTCTTTCGGCAGACGAGCTCGCTAAGTTAAAGGAGCTTATTGCGGCAGCAGAAAATAAAGAGTGACTTAGATGGCTGATTTGACAGATCTGGTCAGTAAAATGAGGCAGGTTGCCGACGCCCAGGCCGATAAGGCGGAGGCTGAAAAGAACGGCAGCGCTTCAAAGGAGACCGGTAAAGAAAGAAGTGCCGAGGACAGTGCAAGATTCAAGGAAATCAAGGCTGTCCTCGCAAGAAATAAAATCACAAGGGGAATATCACCCGAGAAGCTCCGTGTAATCTTAGAGGAGCTTGGTCCCACATACATCAAGCTTGGTCAGATAATGTCGATGCATTCCGACATTCTGCCGAAGCGTTATTGTGATGAGCTCGCAAAGCTCAATTTTGACGTTCCGCCCATGCCCTTTAATGAGGTGATCGAGGTCATAGAGGACTCCTATGGAAGTCCCTGCACGGATATCTACGAGTGGATTGATGAAAAGCCCCTCGGTTCGGCTTCGATTGCGCAGGTACACAGGGCCAGGCTTAAGAATGTATCATCAGAGGACAGCATCGGTGATGTCATCATAAAGGTCCAGAGAAAGGGCGTTTATGAGATCATGAGCCGCGATATCAGCCTCTTGCACAGACTTGTAAAACTCATGCCGCCGGTCGGAGATCTTAAGAATATCGTGGACCTTGATATGGTTTTAGATGAGATGTGGGCCGTAGCTAAAGAGGAGATGGACTTTTTTACGGAAGCCTGCAACATGGCTGAGTTTGCCCGCAACAACAAGGATGTCAGATATGTTGGATGTCCCAAGATGTTTCCGGAGTACTCGACGGACAAGGTTCTTGTCATGGAGTACATTGACGGATGCTCGATTGATGATGTTGAGTATCTCACTGCGCATGGGTATGACCTAGATGAGATTGGTGAAAAATTCGTCAACAACTTTATCAAACAGGTTATGAATGATGGCTTCTTTCACGCGGATCCTCATCCCGGCAATGTCAAAGTAAGAGATGGGAAGATCATCTGGATTGACATGGGCATGATGGGCAGACTCTCCGAGAGAGACAGACGACTGATGGTTCGCGGCGTTCGAGGTATTGCCCTCCATGATATACAGGCTGTGGAAAATGCGGTTCTCGATCTCGGACAGGTGAGCGGAACTCCCGACAGAGATAAGCTCTATATTGATTTGAAAGGCTTCATTGAGCAGTATGGCTCGGTATCTTTCGGAAGTCTTGATATTGCTGCAGCGCTCCAGTGCCTCATGGATATTATGAAGGAAAACGGAATCGCGCTTCCACACGGAATGACGCTTCTATGCAGAGGGCTTGCGCACATGCAGGGCGTACTTGCAACCATAAGTCCTGAGATAAATATGCTCCAGATTGCGACTGCCAGAATAACCGATGAGTTTATTGAGAATCTCGATATCAAGGAAGAACTCATGAAATATGGCAGGGCACTTTATCGTGCTGCGGATAAAGGAATTGAACTTCCTTCGCTGACAGCACAGGCGATGAAGGAATACCTCGCCGGACAGAGTAAAGTGAATATCACGATAAGCTCATCCAAGGAAGTGGATGAACTAATCTATTCATCTATCAGAAATGTGGTTATAGGTCTTGGAGTTGCCGCTCTTCTGATCTCATCCAGTATAATGTGCCTTACAGAGATGAAACCTCAGGTTTTCGGAATCCCTGTTCTTGGCGCGCTTGGATTTGTCTTTGCCATGGTGGTCAGCGGCTTTTTGGTAATAAGAAATATAGCGCTAAAGATTGCCTACAGAAGGCGGCGCAGAAGAAAGAATAAACATTTATGATTGCTTTACAGATAAAAAATACAAGACAGTTTATGTCTGTGCTCCTTGCATCTGAGGTTTTTGATGAATTTTTGCTTGAGAGCGCAGAGCTGCAGATTGCGAATACATACACAATTGACGGACATGTGAATAGGGAGTTTTTCGGGGATGACAGCGAAAAGCCTGAATATGAGCTTTCCAAATGGAGCGAGCTCAAACCTGTCTGCTATGAACTGATAAAGGGTAAAAACACCCCGGTTTCCTTCAAATTCATCATGTGCGCCGCACCACCCAGGAAGGATGAACTTTTGCCTGATGACCTGCGGCAGATTGTGTCGTCTTTAGTTTTTATCTTGAAATTCAAGGAGGGGCATATCACCCTCACTACAGGAGCAGCCCTCTCGGGCTTCACGCTGGACAAATCCTACGAAAAGATTTGGGACGACTATATGAAGCGCTTTCTTGACAGCGTCGGCATCAGCTATGAAGAACTATAAGATGCCTTCCCCCTGAGGGGGAAGGTGGCGCGAAGCGCCGGATGAGGGGAAATACCAGGAGGACATCATGATTAAACGACCAGACTATATCAAACCCGGTGACACAATAGGAATTACGGCGCCTTCTTTTGGCCCATCGAGCGAGCCATATCACTCGATGTATTTTTTCGCAAAGAAAAATCTGGAAAACAAAGGCTATAAGATAGTAGAGGGCGATACACTTTTCAAAAACGACGGCATAGGGATAAACACCGATCCGAAGGTGGCAGCAGCTGAGCTTGTGGATTTTTATAAAAGAGATGATATTGATGCAATCATTTCCGCAGGCGGCGGTGAGCTCATGAATGAGACCATAACAAACGTGGATTTTGAGGCTCTTGCAGGCGCTAAACCCAAGTGGTACATCGGATATTCCGACAATACCAATTTTATTTTTCCGCTTGTTACGATCTCGGGTGTGCAGGGAATCTACGGACCTTGCATTTCCGGTTTTTCCAAGAAATGGGAGCTCCCCGAAGAGGATGCCATGGCACTTCTTGAGGGGACAAAGACGGAGTTTTCGGGGTATGAGAAATTTGTAGATCCGGCAAAGGAAGAGAATCCGCTCCCCCGTGATCTGGATCCTTCGGAATATTCGAAAATTGATTTTGATATACCCTATGAATATAATTCGGAAAAAGTGCTCACAAGCTTTTTGTGTAAAAACGGAAAGGCAGAAAAGGCAGGTACTGATACCGAGATAAAAATGAGTGGAATATTGCTTGGAGGCTGCGTTGACGTTCTTGCCAATATGGTGGGTACAAGGTTTGATAAGGTAAAGGAGTTTAACCGGGACCACAAAAATGTAATCTGGGTGCTTGAAGCCTGCGACCTTACTCCGATGAGTTATCGAAGGGCGATATGGAACATGAGAGAAGCGGGATGGTTCGACAGCGCAGCAGGCTTTGTGATTGGAAGACCGCTTACAGCATTCGGACAGGAGATGATGGGAGCAGATCAGTACAATGCAGTGACGGATGTGGTTTCCTGCCTTAATATTCCTATTATCATGGATGCCGATATAGGCCATATAGATCCGATGCTTCCGGTAGTAATGGGAGCGGAAGCTCTGGTTTGCGCTAAGGGGAATGACTTGAGATTTAAATATGAATAAAAAATCGTTTCGTAAAGAACGGATTGTTTGCTTACGATAGGATTGAAAGGGCTGACTTATATGAACAGAAAAGAATCCGAAAACTTTTTTGACTTCATTCGTTATTTTGCCGCATTTTGTGTGATGTACCTCCATTATACCGGTCATGTTGGCTATTATTATACATCGCAGTCCGCGAATCAGGTCGCTACTCTGCGCGGAATATCAACTTTCTTCCAACCGACTGTTGTTTTGCTTACCATAGCCGGATTTCTTGCTTCAGCATCTTTTGAAAGATATGGAGAAAGAGTAGGTGTATTTTTAAAAAAGAGGATTGCCAGAATTTATATCGATATGTGGCTCAGTATGGCTGTATATGTTGCGGTGTTCTATTTTGTTGTAGGAAAACGCTACGACAGCTCGATGATAAAGTGGGCTATTATTCAGGGCCTCGGATTTGCCAATACGCCTGACTGTCTGAAAAACTTTGCAACCGGCAGCATGAATGGCACTATGTGGTTCTTTACCGTAATTATCCAGCTCTATATAGTGCTGCCTTTTGTAAAAAAGGCTCTGAAGCGATATGGGAAAAAACTAACAGTTTGGCTTGTTGTTGTGGCGGTTTTGGGAGTACTTAATATAGCATCCGGATTTTTGGCACCGCAGCTTTCCGAGACCTGGCAAAAACTGCTTGAGCGCACCTTTATTCCGTATGCATTCTGGTTCTTCGTAGGAGTTATGTTTCACACCTGCGAATTATATAAGAAAGATCATATCCGAAAAGCGGCAATTGCTCTTTTGGCAGTGCAGATCGGGCTAAACTTCCTGCCTGCAAGCGGAATCGGATACTACACCGATTTCCTTCGCGGCACAGTTACATGCCTTTTGACTATAGCTGCGGCATATTCGCTGCCTGCAAAAAGAGCCAGAATAGATGTGACCTATGGGATGTACTTGTATCACTGGCTTTTTATAAATCTGATAATCCACTTTAAGCATTATGAGAGATTCGGATTTGTCATGAACGTTCTGACATTTACGGCAGGAACACTCGTATGCGCCAACATATTCAGGCTATATGCAAGACTAAAAGATAAAATCAGATGAAAAACATGGACCTTCAGTGAGATGATTACTTTCACTGAAGGCTCTTTTGTTTATTGCGCCGCCGCTTTTTATGCATTAAAATATCATTCATGGACTCACTAAAATTTTTATTATCTTATATAGGAATCATAAATATCATCAGTTTTATCTCGATGGGGAATGATAAAAGGAAGGCCAAGAGAAATTCCTTCAGGACACCCGAATCCGTACTGTTTATCTTGGCGCTTATGGGCGGAAGTATCGGAAGCATTCTTGGTATGTATATTTTCAGACACAAGACCAAGCACTGGTACTTTGTGGTAGGAATGCCGCTTATTCTCATCGCTCAGATTGGAATTGTGGTGACGATAAAAATGTCTCCGCTTGAGATACTTTTCAGATAAGTTTTTTGAGGTTTTGTAATGCATATAGCAGTTTTTGATGACAATATAGCTGACAGAAAGCAGATGGAGCGCCTCTTGCGCCGCCAGTCAGATCGCTATCAGAAGGAAGGAAAAGAGCATTTTTACATCGATCTGTATGGTAATATTCCCGCACTTTTAAGGTTCCCGCAGGTATACGATATCATTTTCATAGATATGGCCAATCCCGATGAAGATGATGAGCGGTTCAAGACAGGCATGGATGTTGCCAAGCTTCTGTTTGAGATAGGTGGGATGAAGAATGTGGTTATGTGTTCTTCTTGCCATGATTACAAAACTCTTGCAAAGGAAGCAGGCATCTATGATGAGCTTCTTTTTATTGATAAGCAGATCCGCGTAAAGGATCTTGAGGAGATTCTGACAGAGTGTGAAAAGAGACTCGGCGATCCGATTCCAACCCTTGAGATGCGCGGCGAGAGACAGACAATCTATGCCAGAGAAAATGACATAATCTGCGCAGAGATGATAGGAGAGAACCAGCTTACTGTTTATCTGACAGACAACAGAAGCATCAACCTTATCACCGATATTTACAACCTTTTTGAGCAGTGTGCGATATTCACAGCCATCTGTCCTATTTCACAGGATGCAATGATAAACGTAAATCACATAAAGGACGAAGGCTTTGGCTGGGTTATCATGGATACCGATAAAAAACTCAAAGTAGCCTTTTCCTACAGAGGCAACATAAAAGAGATACGAAGACGCCTCGCAGCGAAACAGAAAAACTGAAAAAGAATAATGTTGGATTATGAAGGAATCCCCCATGTATATGTATAGAGACTCGTTCGATTATGCGTTTTTCGCAACGAGAACGCGAATCTATACATATATATGGGGGATGGTGTTTATTATTCAGTATTATTTATTTTTCTCAACTTCCTGCATCTTCATGGCGCGAACCTTGCATGAGAGACCGAAGAGATTGATGAAGCCCTCGGCGTCGTGGTGATCGTAGAGGTCACCTGTTTTGAAGGAAGCGATTGACTCATTGTAGAGTGAGTAGGGTGATGAAGTGCCGGCCTTGATGATGTTACCCTTGTAGAGACGGAAGGTAACTTCTCCTGTTACGTACTTCTGGGTTGACTCGATGAAAGCCTGTTCTGCCTCACGAAGAGGAGTGAACCATTTTCCTTCATATACAAGATCTGCGAACTTATTGCCCATATCCTTCTTCATGGTGTAAGTATCACGGTCAAGGATAAGCTCCTCAAGCTGCTGATGAGCCTCATACAGGATTGTTCCGCCGGGTGTCTCATAGACGCCGCGGGACTTCATACCTACAACACGGTTCTCAACAATATCTACGATACCGATTCCGTTTTCACCGCCAAGCTTATTGAGAGTGCGGATGATGTCTGAAACCTTCATCTCTTTTCCGTTAACTGACTTGGGAACACCGCCTTCAAATGTCATGGTTACGGTTGTGGGCTCATCGGGAGCATCCTCGGGTGTGCAGCCGAGAACCAGAAGGTGCTTATAATTGGGAGCCTGTCCGGGATCCTCGAGCTCAAGTCCCTCGTGTGAGATGTGCCAGAGGTTACGGTCACGGCTGTAGCTGCTGTCAGCTGAGAAGGGAAGATTGATGCCGTGCTGTTTGCAGTATTCAATCTCTGATTCACGGGAATCCATGTTCCACTTATCACTTCTCCATGCAGCGATAATCTTGATGTCGGGTGCAAGAGCCTTGATTCCGAGCTCGAAACGGATCTGGTCGTTACCCTTACCTGTAGCGCCGTGGCAGATAGCAACTGCGCCTTCTTTTCTTGCGATTTCAACAAGCTTCTTGGCAATAAGAGGACGAGCCATGGATGTTCCAAGAAGGTACTTATTCTCATATACAGCGTGAGCCTGAACACAGGGAACAACGTATTCATCACAGAACTCATCGATAACATCCAATATGTATAACTTGGAAGCTCCGCAGCTCTTAGCTCTCTCATCAAGTCCGTCAAGTTCTTCTTCCTGTCCGCAATCTATGCAGACACAGATTACTTCATAATCATAATTTTCCTTAAGCCACGGGATGATCGCTGTTGTATCAAGTCCTCCCGAGTATGCAAGTATAACCTTATCCTTAGCCATGTTTTCCTCCTTAATAAATGCGTGATGTATAAAAATCTGAACGATTTATAAGGAATATACACCACCTTGTGATTAAATGCAAGTGTTTTATGCATAAAAATTTATAAAATGCAGGTTTAAGTGCATAAATATAAATAATGCTTGCATAAAACAGTTTTGTTGATTATACTAAAGTGCAAAGCATATAATAAATGATACGGGGGAAACGAGATCTTTTAAGAAAATCCTGTATGCATAATAATGTGCATAAGATTCAGAAACGCTGAATGAATAATACATTATAAGGAAGGCGCAGAAATGATTAAGGTAGGAATTATCGGAGCTACAGGTTATGCAGGAGCGGAGATCGCAAGACTGATTTACAGCCATCCGCAGGCGGAGATCGTGTGGTACGGCTCCAGAAGTTATATAGATGAGAGATTCAGTTCCGTTTACGGAAACTTCTTTAATATAGTAGATGAGAAATGCCTCGACGATAACATGGACGAGCTTGCAGAGAAAGTGGATGTTATTTTTACGGCAACTCCCCAGGGCCTTTGCGCAGGACTTGTTAATGATGAAATTTTGAGCAAGGTTAAGATAATCGATCTGTCGGCTGACTTCAGAATTAAGGATGTTTCCGTATATGAAAAGTGGTACGGCATCGAGCACAAGTCGCCCCAGTATATAGAGGAAGCGGTTTACGGACTCTGTGAGATCAACAGGGATAAGATAAAGGGAGCGAGACTGATCGCTAATCCCGGATGCTACACAACCTGCTCGATTTTAACAGCTTATCCTCTTATTAAAGAGAAGCTCATTGATCCTAAGACACTCATAGTCGATGCGCTTAGCGGTACTTCCGGAGCAGGCAGAGGGGCGAAAACACCGAACCTTTTCTGTGAGGTTAATGAGAGCGTAAAGCCCTATGGCGTGACCAATCACAGACACACACCCGAGATTGAGGAGCAGCTTGGATATGCGGCAGGTGAGGAATTTACAATCAACTTCACACCTCATCTGATTCCCATGAACCGAGGCATCCTTGCGACAGAGTACGCATCACTTATGAAAAAAGCGGACGGATCGCTTCCCACTGCAAGTGACATAAGGACTGCTTATGAGAAATATTATAAGGATGAGAAGTTTATCAGACTTTTACCTGATGGTGTATATCCGGAGACAAAATGGGTTGAGACAAGCAATTTCGTTGATATAGGTTTCAAGATAGATGAGCGCACAGGTCGAGTCATCATGATGGGAGCAATAGATAACCTGGTAAAAGGTGCTGCCGGTCAGGCTGTTCAGAACATGAACATTATGTTTGGCTTTGAGGAAAGCATGGGACTTGATTTCGTTCCGGCATTCCCGTGATGAGAGAACCTGGCGAGGACCTTATATATTAAGTGCTTTTGGAGGAAACGTCATGGTACGGGTAATGACTATAGATGATTATGAAGAAGTTTACGCTCTTTGGAATTCGATAGAGGGTTTCGGAATAAGAACTCTTGATGATTCACTGGAAGGAATAACAAGATTTATCAATCGAAATCCAAATACATGTGCGGTGGACATTGAAGACGACAAGATAGTCGGAGCCATTCTTTGCGGACATGATGGGAGACGAGCATGTTTCTATCATGTTTGTGTTAATAAAAATTACAGGCGTCATGGAATCGGCAAAAAGATGGTTGAGTTCTGTATTGAGAGATTAAAGGAAGAGAAGATCAACAAAGTCTGCCTTAATGCGTTTGTTACCAACAAGGTCGGGAATGCTTTCTGGCAGCGAATGAACTGGACGCTTCGCTCGGACATGAACTATTACGACTTTACATTAAATGAAAATAACCTCACTGAATTTGTTGGAATTTAAGACCTAATGCCTTACCCTGGGGGTGAGAAATATTAAAGCCTTCCCCCTAAGGGGGAAGGTGTCAGCGAAGCTTACGGATGAGGGTAGATAAGGAGAAAACCATGAAAATAATAACAGGTGGTGTTACAGCTGCTAAAGGTTTCAAGGCAGCAGGCGCAGAAGCAAATATAAAATATAAAGATCGCAAGGACATGATGCTTATTTACAGCGAGTCACCTTGCACGGCAGCAGGCGTTTTCACAAGCAACGTGGTAAAAGCGGCTCCGGTCCTTTGGGACAAGGAAATATGCAGTGGAATTCAACCCGTACATGCAATAGTAGGTAATTCGGGAATTGCCAATGCCTGTACCGGTGAGGAGGGTAAAAAGGTTTGTGCAGATACAGCTGCCGAAGTGGAGCTGCTCCTAAACCTTCCGGAGAATTCTGTTCTGGTTGCATCCACAGGTGTAATCGGTATGCAGATGAACATGGATGCAATAAAGCGCGGCATTGCGCAGATGGTTCCGCAGCTTTCGGATTCAGAAGAAGCCGGGACAGATGCAGCGAAGGCAATAATGACAACAGATACTTATCCCAAACAGATGGCTGTTACATTTGAAGTGGGTGGTAAGCAGTGCACCATGGGAGCCCTGGCAAAAGGATCCGGGATGATTCATCCTAACATGTGCACAATGCTTTCATTTATAACAACAGATGTTTCGATATCACATGAACTTCTTCAGAAGGCCTTGAAGACAGTGGTTGTGGATACCTTTAACATGATTTCCGTTGACGGAGACATGTCAACGAATGACTCTCTCATGGTTCTTGCAAACGGAGAAGCAGGAAATCTGGAGATCACGGAAGAAAATCAGGATTACGAAGCCTTTAAGGAAGCTCTTTTCACTATCTGTAAGGAGATGGCGAGAAAGCTTGCGGGTGACGGAGAAGGTGCAACCGCACTTTTCACAGCACATGTTATGAATGCGGATACAAAAGAAAATGCCAGGACACTGGCAAAGTCTGTTATCTGCTCATCCCTTACAAAGGCTATGATATACGGACACGATGCTAATTTCGGACGCATTTTATGTGCACTTGGCTACTCGGGTGTACTGTTTGATCCGGATAAAATCGAGCTTTCGGTTGAGAGCTGCGATGGAAGCCTATTGTTATTTAAAAACGGAGAGCCGCAGGCTTTTGATGAGGAATATGCATCTAAAGTACTTTCGGCAAAAGAGGTTATCGCGAAGGTGGATATGCATTCGGGAAGTGAGGAGGCCTGTGCCTGGGGCTGCGATCTCACCTATGACTATGTAAAAATCAATGCTGATTACAGAAGCTGACACCCGGTATTTAAAGAAAAAGGAGAGGAACCATGGATACAGATATGCAGGAAGTAATGAAAAAAGCTGAGGTGCTGATCGAGGCACTTCCTTATATTCAGAAGTTTAACCGCAAGATCATCGTCGTAAAGTATGGCGGAAGTGCTATGGAGAGTGAAGAATTCCAGAAGAATGTCATCAAGGATGTGACACTGTTAAAGCTCGTCGGCTTCAAGCCCATCATCGTCCACGGCGGCGGAAAAGCAATCAGCAAGTGGGTAGGCAAAGTCGGAAAGGAAGCGGAGTTTGTAAACGGCCTTCGCGTTACCGATGAAGAGACCATGGAGATAGCTGAGATGGTTCTTAATAAGGTGAACAAGTGCCTTGTAAGAATGGTTCAGGAGCTTGGCGTTAAGGCAATCGGAATAAGCGGCAAGGATTCCGGACTTTTGAAGGCTAAGAAGAAGTTTTCAGGAGGTCAGGATATCGGCTTTGTCGGGGATGTCGAGAAGGTAGATCCCAAGATCCTTTACGATCTTATGGACAATGATTACCTGCCTATCATCGCACCTGTAGGAATGAATGAGAACTTTGAGACCTTCAATATAAATGCGGATGATGCGGCCTGTGCCATAGCTAAAGCCGTAAATGCCGACAAGCTTGCTTTCCTTACGGATATTGAGGGAGTTTACAGGGATATCAATGATCCATCCTCGTTTATTTCAAGACTTACCTGCTCTGAGGCGGATGCGCTTATTGCGAGCGGTAATATAGGCGGAGGAATGCTCCCCAAGCTTGAAAATTGCTCAAATGCAGTAAAAGAGGGAGTTCACAGAGTGCATATTCTTGACGGAAGAATACCGCATTGTCTGCTGCTTGAGTTCTTTACCAATAAGGGTGTCGGAACCATGTTCATGCCCGACGGAGAGGAGATTTGAAAATGGCAACCATGAAAGAATATATTGATGAAGCCGAGCGTGATCTGCTTCACACCTACAACAGATATCAGGTGGTACTTGATAAAGGCGAGGGTGTTCATCTCTATGACATAGAGGGAAAAGAATATCTGGACTTTGTATCAGGCATAGGAGTTTTTGCTCTGGGATACGGTAATAAAGAGTACAACGATGCTCTTAAGAACCAGATTGATAAGGTTATTCACACCTCAAATTATTATTACAACGTGCCCGCAATAGAAGCGGCCAAAAAGCTTAAAGAAGTTTCCGGTATGGACCGTGTATTTTTTACAAACAGCGGGGCAGAGGCTGTTGAGGGTGCGCTCAAGGCAGCAAGAAAATACGGCTTTTTAAAGGACGGAAGGACAGATCATGAAATAATCGCAATGAATCATTCCTTCCACGGAAGAACCTTCGGGGCACTTTCCGTTACCGGAAATGCTCACTATAGGGACGCTTTTCAGCCTATGATAGGTAACATCCGTTTTGCAACCTACAATGATTTTGAGAGCGTTAAAAAGCAGGTTACAGATAAAACAGTTGCCATAATAATGGAAACCGTTCAGGGTGAGGGTGGAATTTATCCTGCAACTGAGGATTTCTTAAAGAATGTAAGAGCACTTTGCGATGAAAAGGATATTCTTCTTATTCTTGACGAGATACAGTGCGGTATGGGAAGAACAGGCTATATGTATGCATGGCAGAAGTTTGGTGTTAAGCCCGATATCATGACAACAGCCAAGGCGCTTGGATGCGGAGTGCCGGTAGGTGCTTTCTTGATGACTGAAAAAGTGGGACAGAATTCACTTGTGGCAGGTGATCATGGTACTACTTACGGTGGTAATCCCCTTGCCTGTGCGGCAATCGACAAAGTCCTTGATTTATTCGAGACTAAACATATAATAGATAACGTGAGACAGGTTTCGGAATATCTCGAAGAGCGTTTGGACGATCTGAAAAATCGCTATGATTTCATCGTGGATCGCAGAGGCAGCGGACTTTTACAGGGACTTGAACTTGATCGTCCCGTAGGAGAGATTATCGGAAAAGCGCTTGATAAAGGACTTATTCTTATAAATGCAGGAACAAATGTTATCAGATTCATTCCTCCGCTTGTAATAACAAAGAAGGATGTTGACGATATGCTGGATATTTTGGAAGCTTGTCTTTAAGTAATCACTAAATATTTTTATGTGAGGTTATCTATGAAGATAAGATTCAGGCTGCTTGGAGCGGTTCTGGTTATAGCACTGCTCGGAGCAGCTTTTTATTATTCCAGGTCAGGAATAAATCTCCATGAGGAGCGTTCGATTTTCGGCGCAAATGACAAGACAACCATAAGACTGTGGTACACTGATGATTCCATGACGGATTATCTTACCGGTAAGGCTGTTGAGTACAATAAGAAGAGTAAGACCACCAGAGCTGAGATACAGCTGGTTTCCGGTCTTGAGTATCTTGAGGAGATAAGTAAGGCATCTGTTCAGGGTGACAATTATCCCGATGTTTTCATCATGACACACGACAGCCTTGAGAAGGCTTATCTTGCAGGACTTGCTGAGGAAATAAAAAAGCCGGAGCTTCTGGAGGATGAGACTCTTGGTTTTAGTGATGCTGCGAAGAATTCGATTACCTATAAGGGAAAATATATCGCATATCCCTACTATTTTGAAACAAGTTCACTTTTATATAACAGAACTTATCTGGAAGACGAGGTACGCGCGCGCAGACAGGCTGAGCTTGATGCTGCGGAAGGCGAACTTGCGCAGGCAGCTGCGGATGCCGGAGAGATAGAGGGCGAGGATATCACAGAGGCCGAGGATGCACCTGTACCTGAAATCAGTGAAGATGCCGAAAATGCAGATGGCGCAGAGTATGTGGAAGAATCCGCGATTTCCGCTGAAGAGGTAGAGGCGGGTGTTAATGAGATGCTTCCTTCCACTATCGAAGATATTCTTCTTTTCGCAGATAATTATAATGCCCCTGATACTGTTGAATCGGTATTCAGATGGGATGTTACCGATATTTTTTATAATTATTTCTTTGTGGGTAATTATCTTAATCTTGGTGGACAGTCTGGAGACGATACCAGTCAGATCAATGTCTACAATGAAGATACTATCAACTGCATGAGCTTTTATCAGCAGCTCAATCAGTTCTTTGCCATAGATGAGAGTGTGGTTACTTATGAGAATGTTTTGCAGGACTTTATTGACGGCAAAACAGTATTTACCGTTGCGACAACCGATGCTGTAGCTAAAATAGAAGAGGCTAAGGCTGCCGGCAACTGCAGCTTTGAGTATGGGGTGACCACAATGCCGGCTCTTAACGATACCTATGGAACAAGAACCATGTCCGTTACTGAGTGTCTGGTGGTTAACGGATACTCGGAGCATCAGGAAAAAGCGAATGATTTTGCAGCTTTCCTTTGCAGTGAGAACACAGATACTTGCTATACAATGAGTGGCAAGCTTATCGCGCACGAGGGGATCCCTTACGGAAATGATTCGCTTGATTCCTTTGTCAGCGTTTATGCCAAATCGGTTCCCATGCCCAAGCTTATGGCTACCAGTAATTTCTGGGTACAGCTTGAGATTGCCTTTTCCAATATATGGGAAGGTGCAAATGTTAACGATACCTTAAAAACATTGTCTGAAAATGTTAAGCTTCAGATAGGCGGAACAGAGGTTACTGAGGAGCGGCTTCCGGATGCTTCTATCGTTATTACCGAGGGGCAGGAAGAATAAATGTTTACAAATTAAACAAAAGAATACTCTTTATGGCTGTCTTTTTTGTAATTGTTACGAAAATATTACAGCCATCTTGTTTTTAAAAATCTTTTCCGTTATTATGTTTATTGGACTTAACTAAGTCTATGCGTGGTGGGGCCTCCACATTGTGGAGGAAACATGCATAAAAATATTACGAAAAGCTTTATAATTTCAATTTTGACCGGGATGCTTATATTATCCGGATGCAGCAGGAAAAATGCTGAACTGGTGCTCACAGAGCCGGACAGAACCTCTGAGACTGTTTCAGTACAGGATGATAGGCCGGAGTCTGATGCTTCAGGGAGCGAATCTGCCGAAACTCAAAATTCTTCATCAGCAGATTCAGTTAGCTCTGCGGAGGCGGATACAGCCTCAGATACGACAGTAAAAGAGGAAAAAAGCAATCTTCCCGAGACAATCATGGTTCATGTGTGCGGAGCAGTTCTCTGCGAGGGAGTGTATGAACTTCCGGGTGGCAGCAGAGTTGTTGATGCTGTTAAGGCAGCAGGTGGCTTTTCAGAGGAAGCGGACAGCGATTATATAAATCAGGCGTTGGTGCTTTCCGATGGTGTTAAAGTCAAAATTCCGACTCTGGAAGAAACTGCAATTTCTGCGCAAAACGGGAATGTTCAGACAGATATTTCCGTTGAACCGGGTAGTGATACAGCGGGTGTGACCGGGATGAATGAGGACAGTTCTTCTTCCTCTGAATCTGAGGGCGGCAAGGTCAATATCAATACAGCTGATGAGACCCAGCTGTGCACAATTCCGGGCATAGGACCGGGCAGGGCAAAAAATATTCTTGCCTATCGTGAAGAAAACGGTAAATTCGGAACAATCGATGATATCAAAAAAGTTTCAGGTATCAAAGATAAGTTCTTTGCAAAAATAAAAGATTATATAACAGTTTAAAGAATTAAATGGAGTGGAAGAAATGGCGAAGAAGGTACTGGTTGTTGATGATGAAAAGACAATTGTAAAAGGAATACGTTACAGTCTTGAGCAGGATGGTATGAAGGTTGATAGCGCTTTTGATGGTGAGGAAGCCTTGCAGCTTGCACATGCCAATACCTATGACATTATTCTACTCGATGTTATGCTTCCGAGAATGGATGGTTTTGAAGTTTGTCAGCAGATAAGGGATTTTTCATCCGTACCGATTGTTATGCTTACAGCTAAGGGTGATGATATGGACAAAATCCTTGGCCTTGAGTACGGAGCTGATGATTATATTACAAAGCCTTTCAATATACTCGAGGTTAAGGCCAGAATAAAGGCAATCATGAGAAGAACCACTAAACCTGAGACACAGGCTAAAGTGCTTACATTTGGAGATCTTACGATCAATGAAGAGTATAGAAGAGTATATGTTGGCGACAGAGAGATAAATCTTACCAGCAGGGAATTTGATGTTCTTGAGTTCCTGGTATCTACTCCGGGCAAGGTTTACAACAGAAGTGAACTTCTGCACGCTATATGGGGAGAGGATTTCCCCGGAGATGAGAGAACGGTTGACGTTCATGTTAGGAGACTCAGGGAAAAGCTTGAGGTTAATCCCAGCGAGCCAAGGTATGTAAGAACAAAGTGGGGATCAGGCTATTACTTCCAGGCATAAATGAGATTCAGGCAAAAATTTTGGAGCCAAGATGATATACAACCCATTTAAAAGTCTTAGATTTAGAATATTTTTGATTGTTTTTCTCACGGGGCTTGTTTCATGCCTCGTGATTCATTCTGCAATTCTTGAAAGCTACGAGGATCGTGCTGTCAATGTCAGAGAATCGGAAGTGTCTACGCAACTGATGATTCTGGCGAATCACCTGATAAATTACAATTATTTTTCGGATACGACTTCTGATGTCATAAACGCAGAGCTTGACCTTATTGCGAACCTTTATGACGGGAGAGTTATTGTCATTGACAGTGATCTGAAAATTCGCAAGGATACATACGGCATAAGTGAGGGAAAAACCATAATTTCCGACGAGGTAGTCAAGTGTCTGAAGAATGGTACCTCAGGATCAACTGCCGTTTATGACAAGAATAACGGCTATATTGAGATGACGGCGCCGATCATGGAGACGCTGACCTATGAGACAGGAGATGTGGCCCGGAAGGAAGAAAAACAGGATGTTGTCAGAGGCGTTCTGCTGATAAGTGTTTCGACCGATTATATCAGTGCTACCATGGATATTCTGACAAGAAGAGCGATGACGATAGAGGTTATTGCCATAATTGTAATCCTTGTTATGGCCTTATATATGTCAGGAAGACTTCTTAAGCCTTTTGACAGAATTACATCTGCTATCAATGACGTTAAGGCAGGATTTACAAACGAACCTATAGCAGGATCTGATTATTATGAGACAGAACACATTATAAATGCGTTTAATCAGCTTCTCCTCCGAATGAATGCACTTGACGCCTCAAGACAGGAATTTGTTTCTAACGTTTCTCATGAGCTTAAAACGCCCATTACATCCATGAAGGTGCTGGCAGATTCTCTAATTATGCAGGAGGATGTTCCGAATGAGGTCTACAGGGATTTTATGGAGGATATAGCAGCTGAAGTAGACAGAGAGAATCAGATAATAAATGACCTTCTTGAGCTTGTCAGAATGGATAAGAAGGCTACAGCACTAAATATCACTTCAGTTGACGTGGTTCAGATGATGGAGATAATCCTTAAGCGAATCAGGCCTATTGCTCAGAAGCGTAACATAGAATTGACATTGGAAACTACAAGAGAGATAACAGCTGAAATTGATGAGGTTAAGCTGTCACTGGCACTTATGAACCTTGTCGAAAATGCGGTTAAATATAATAAGGACGACGGATTCGTCAAGGTTAAACTGGATGCAGACCATCAGTATTTTACCTGTGAAGTGAGCGATTCGGGAATAGGTATTCCTGAGGACAGTCTCGACAGGATTTATGAGAGATTCTATAGAGTCGATAAATCAAGATCCAGAGAGATCGGTGGCACAGGACTCGGTCTCGCAATTACTCACAGTGCGATACTGATGCACAGAGGAACAATAGAGGTTAAGAGCGAAGAAAATGTGGGAACTACCTTCACGGTTAGAATCCCTCTGATTTACATGCAGTCACTGGAATAACGGGAGATATGAATACTACATTAAAAAGATTAGTAAACTTAATATTGTGTCTTATGCTTGTTGTTCTGTGCATGACCAGCTGCGCGAATCAGGCTAAGGAAGATGATCCGAACAGGGTACAGGTATACTACCTCAAATCTGATGAGAACGGTATGGTATGCGAAGACTATCATGTTCTCTCTGATATGACAAACACAAAGGCAGTAATAGAAGAGCTTCTCGCAAAGATGAGAACAATGCCGGAAAAGCTCGAATATGAGGCACCTATTTACGGCCCGGTTAATCTTCTTTCGTATAAAATAAATGGTGATGTACTTACGCTTAATTTTTCAAGTACCTACACCACTACCGAGAAGACTACGGAAATTCTGGACAGAGCGGCAATGGTTCGTACACTGACACAGGTTCCCGGCATTCAATATGTGACTTTTACTGTTGAAAATACACCGCTTTTGGATAGTAATGGGAATATCATAGGCAACATGTCTGCAGATAACTTTGTTTATAACGCAGGTAATGAGATAAATACCTATGAGAAGGTTGAACTCGTTCTCTATTTCGCTACGGATGATGGGGAGGAACTCATACCGGTTTACAGAAGTGTCGTGTATAACAGTAATATTCTTATGCAGAGACTTGCTATAGAACAGTTGTTGAAAGGACCAAATACAGATTTGGCACTTCCGACGCTCAATCCTCAGACAAAGATAAATTCCGTTTCTGTAAGAGACGGCGTATGTTATGTTGATTTTGATGAAGGAATCCTTACGCAGGTGGGCAATGTCAGCCCTAAGGCGGCGTTATACTCTCTTGTTAACACTATTTGTGAAACCGCAGATGTTAACAAGGTTCAGATATCTGTGAATGGGCAGACTTCTGCCACTTTCATGGAAAATGTATCTCTCGATACAATATTCGAGAGAAACCTTGATATAGTCAGGGAATAATCTGCTTTTTGCGGTTTATATTTGTTGGGAATATATAAATGAAGCGACCGCTATGCGCTGTTGGGGGATTATTCGCGGCGGCTGTCTTTTTTCTGCTACTGGTAATACAGATGCAGGAAGGCTCAGAACTGCCTGATCGGGCAGTTGTTACAATTACCGGAACCATATGTGGTAAAGAAGAAAAAATCAGTTCCTATACAGGAGAAAAACAGATTGTTTTGTACCTGAAAAAGGAAGACGGAAGGAAGATTATGCTCTATCTGGATGATGCAGGGTATAAGCTTCCTATGGGATGTATCCTCAAGGTCTCAGGAAAAGTGAGAAACTTTCCGGAGAGTAGGAATCCCGGAGAGTTTGACAGTCGAAGCTATTACAGAATTTTGAAAATTGAATACAGTCTTACGGATGTGAAAATTCTTGGAATCGGTGGAAGAGAAAATGTGCCGGAGGAATTGTTGTACAGAGTCAAGCAGAGCTTTGAAGAGATTCTGGATAGAACAATGAATTCCGAAGATTCCGGAGTAATGAAAGCTATACTTCTGGGAGATAAGAATTGGCTATCAGATGATATTAAAGATGCATTCAAGAAAAACGGCATTATCCATATTATTGCGGTGTCCGGCGTGCACATATCAATTATTGGAATGTCTCTTTACAGGCTTCTTAGGAAAGTGGGCGTGAAAATTCCGGCAGCAGCTGCTATTTCGGTTATAGTAATGCTTATGTACGGAGTTATGTGCGGAATGAGTGCATCAGCATTCAGAGCAATTGTTATGTTTGCTGTCCATCTGGGAGCGGATATTATAGGCAGAACCTACGATATGTTGTCAGCTATGTCTCTTTCCGGAATAATGCTTCTTGTCTCATGTCCGTTATATTTGAAACACAGTGGTTTTTTAATGTCCTTTGGCGCTGTTATAGCGATAGGCTATGTGCTTCCTGTTATGCCTGACACTATCAGAACAGGTAAGCTTAAGTTTATGGCAGCAAGCCTTTCCATAATGCTTGTTACCTTGCCGGTGAATATGTGCTTTTATTACACATATCCGGTTTATTCCATAGTCCTCAATCTGTTTGTTCTTCCGCTTATGTCTGTGCTGATCCTTTTGGGAATAGCGGCTATTATTTTTGGCTATGTATTTCTTCCCGCAGGGATAGTGAGCGGAATAGGATGTCACCTGATATTGAAATGGTTTCTGCTTTGTTGTAATACCGGAAGTTCAATACCCGGCAATACATGGTATGCGGGACATCCTGAGATTTGGCAGGTTTTGATTTACTTAATCCTTTTGGGAGCATTTGTTATTATTAAGCTCAAAACCCATAAGCCGGTTCCGAGTACAGATTCTGCAAAAAGACGATTGGATGAAATCAGAGAGCGGAAGTTTGACATAATAAGGCATGTTTTTTTGTTTGCAGGTTTATGCGTTTTATGCCTGAGAATAAGGCCGGAACTGCGGATAACTGCTTTAGATGTCGGCCAGGGTGATGGAATAGTTATAGAGACTAAAACCGCCAATTATCTTATAGATGGCGGTAGTACATCCAAGAAGCAGGTTGCGAAATATCAACTGATACCTTTTTTGTCATATCAGGGAATCGGCAGGCTTGATGCAGTGATCATGACACATGAGGATGAAGATCATGTGAGCGGAATCCTCGAACTTTTTGATGAGGTGGAAAAATATAAGGGAGCCATAAAAATCGATAATTTGATTCTCCCTAAGGTTGGTGACAGCTCAAAGGGTGAAAAATATAGAACTCTTGAAGAAAAAGCAAGAGAGCTGGGGATAAATGTTTCATACATCGGCAGAGAAGATAAGATCAGAAACAGAGATGTTGAGATAGAATGTCTTGGCCCCGTTAAAAATATGATAACAGATGAACCCAATGCATATTCAACCGTTCTGTATATAAAAAAAGGCAGTTTTAAAGGGCTTTTTACCGGTGATGTGGATGGCGTGGGCCAGGATAACCTGCGTGCCTATGTGGGAGCTCACAGAGATGAATTTGCGGACATAACACTGCTTAAAGTGGCTCATCATGGCAGCAGATATACTACGGATGAGGCTTTTCTTGATATAGTTCATCCCAAAGTAGCATTTATAAGCTGTGCACAGAATTCACAATATCATCATCCGCATAAAGAATTACTTGAAAGACTTGACAATATAGGTGCAAAGACCTATATAACCGCGCAAAATGGGGCAATTACAGCATTAGTGAATGATAAAAATGTGAAAATAAAAACGTACTTGGATTAATCTTATAATCGTGAGAATTATGATTTGGGCATAAAACGGCATTATTGTCAAGTACGAGTTATGAACAAAACTGTTCATTTTCCGTAAACTATAGACTAATTCATTCCTTTATAATGTGTGTTAGAGAAGGAAGAGATGAGGTGAGTAATGAAGAAATTTGTTGCGGGCGCCATGTTAGTATTTTTGGTGCTGCTGGGAGCTTTTAGTTTCTCAGGAATAGTTCATGCTTCATCAGCTGAGAATTCAGCTGTTATGTATGAGACAACAGAAAATTCTGAAAATGCAGACTCAGACGATAGCGAGGGGGAGGAAGAGGCTGAGGTTCTCGGTGAGAAGCGAGATCAGTCTGATAAGTTTGTCCTCGGTATCGAAATTGCTATATCTCTGACCTTCGCAATTGGACTCATCGCTGCCAGTCATGGCGCAGATGTCAAGTGAGTCGGGTATGAAATTATATATATACTTGAAGACCGCAGGCTGGGGAGCCTGCGGTCTTATTCGTGTATAGCATTTTATATGTTATTAAATGGATTTGTATCCCTTGTTTACCAGGATATTCTCAACAGCGTAAATATCATCTGTATGCATAACCATGATGGGAAGACCTGATTCACGATTGAAGGACAGATAGATATAGTTAACATTGATATTGCTCTCGTAAAGTGACTTCAAAATGTTGTCCAGAGCTCCAACAGCATCTGGACACTCTATTCCAAGAACATGAGTGGTCTTGCAAATATAACCTTCATCACCGAGAACCTTGATACATTTTTCCGGATCTGAAACGACCATTCTGATTATTCCGTATTCGGCAGAGTCATTCGTAACCGATCCGAGAATATTTATGTCATTTTTCCTGAGAATTCCTGTGATATTCTGAAAACACCCCTTTTTGTTTTCAGCGTAAATAGATACCTGCTTTAACATTATGACTCCTCCCATAAAAGATTAAGCCGAAACCTCGCTTATTATGTTATAATATACAACATATTGTGATTGTGGGGCAAGGAAATAATATGGCTGCAAAGAAGACGACAGATTATCCTGTCAAGCAAAAGCAGATAAATGAGGATATTCAGACAGGTAAATTCAGGCCATGCTATCTTGTATACGGCGAAGAGGCCTATTTGCGCAACCAGAACAGGGATAAACTTCGTGAGGCCCTTCTTGGCGGTGGAGATAAGATGAATCTCCAGCACTATGAGGGCGCAGGGATTAATCCCGCTGAGGTAATTGACATGGCCGAGACGCTGCCATTTTTTGCAGAGAGACGTGTCATAGTCATTGAGGATAGCGGATTTTTTAAAAACGGATGCCCCGAACTTGCTGATTATTTAAAGAACCCTGCCGAAACAACTGTTTTTTTATTCGTGGAATCGGCAGTTGACAAGCGAAAGGACATGTATAAGGCAGTAAGTAAGGCCGGCCTTGACATAGACTGCGAGACACCGGATGAACAGATGCTATATAGATGGATTACCGGGAAAATGAAGGCTGAAGGTAAAACGATTAGCGCCAGGGCTATTGCGTATTTTATCAGCCGTGTCGGAACCGATATGTCCAATATGGTCCACGAGATGGAGAAACTCATCAGTTACACTCTCGGAAGAAATGAGGTGACTGAAAAGGATATAGATGCTGTTTGCGCCAACTGGCTTACAAGCAGGATTTTTGAGATGACAGATGCTATTGTTATGAAAAATCAGGCGAAGGCGATGAACATCTACTATGAACTGCTTGCGTTAAAAACCGCACCGGAACAGATTCTTGCGCTCATTATGAGACAGTTCAACCAGCTCCTTCAGGTTAAGGAGATGACCGAGTATTCTGCCAATAAGGGCGATATAGCCAAGAAGCTGGGAATACATCCGTTTGTTGCGGAAAAGCTTATGGGATGGTCCAGAAGCTACCAAATGAAGGATTTAAAGGATTCGCTTGAGATGTGCCTTTCCAGCGACGAGGCTGTAAAATCAGGCAAGCTTGACAGAATCATAAGTGTTGAAATGATTATAGTTAAAGCGTCATCAAGATGAATGTAAGGAGGGAAATCATTTTGCATAGACCTAAACCACAGGAATTTTACAGACATTTTAAAGGAGGAAGATATCAGGTTATCACCATTGCAAGGGATGCGGATACAGGTGAAGAACAGGTAGTGTATCAGGCACTTTACGGTGATTACACTGTTTACTGCAGACCTCTTAGTGAATTTGTCTCGGAGGTTGACAGAGATAAATATCCTAATGCGGATCAGAAGATGAGATTCGAACTTTTTGCGCCCTATGAGAACAAGGCGGATGAGGAAATATCAGCTGCTCCCGTAAAAACGAAAGAAGTAACACCTGTTACTCCTGTAGAAACAAAAGAAGTAACACCTGCTTGTGAAAAAGAGGAACAAGATAATGTTATAAGGCCTCAGACGGATGTGATAAAAAAACGGGCGATTGATATGCTGAAAAGTGCCAATACTCCGATGAAAAAGGAGGAGAAGGAAGACAAAACGTCTGATAAGGTGATTAAGCCGGATCCTGATAATGAGATTAACAGCAATTATATGAATCGCACGATCGAGGAGGAAGCCGAGGACTTTGGAATGAACCCTCTCGTGGTAAGATTCCTTGATGCAAGGAATTCCGCTGAGAGAATTGAGGTTCTCAATCTTATAAGACCGGTTGTTACCAATGATATGATTGATGTGATGGCAATGTCCATAGATACAGAGATTCCCGGGGATGATCCGGATGTAAGATGCGCAGAGCTCAGAGAGTGCCTTGTGACAAAGCAGCGATTTGAGGTTACCAGACTTCGCTGACAGGCTAGAATGCCGTTACGAAAAGATAAAAATGCAAATCCATATGATTTTTAAGGAGATATGAAAAGAGATGAAGTTATTAAGTATTGCAGTTCCATGTTACAATTCGCAGGATTATATGAGAAAGTGTATCGATTCACTTCTTGTCGGAGGCGAAGAGGTAGAGATTCTTATTGTGGATGACGGATCAAAAGACGATACGGCAGCAATAGCTGATGAGTATGCTAAGAAGTATCCCACAATCTGCAAGGCAATCCACAAGAAGAACGGTGGACACGGATCAGCAGTAAATACTGGACTTGAAAATGCTACAGGTCTTTATTTCAAGGTTGTTGACAGTGACGACTGGGTAAAAGAGATAGCTTACAGAAAAATACTTACAACTCTTGAGGAATTTGTTGTAAGTGGCGAGAGACTCGACCTTCTTATCAGCAATTTCGTTTACAACAAAGAGGGTGAGCAGCGCCATAAGGTGATGCGTTATAACAGAATGTTCCCCATTGAGGAGCTTTTCACCTGGGATGATGTTAAGAAGATATCCATAGGACATTATCTTCTGATGCATTCCGTAATATTCAGAACAAAGCTTCTTAGAGACTGCGGTCTTAAGCTTCCGGAGCACACATTCTATGTGGATAATATCTATGTATTTAATCCGCTTCCGTTTGTTAAGACGATGTATTATCTTGATGTCAATTTCTATTATTACTACATCGGAAGATCAGATCAGTCTGTAAACCAGGAGATCATGATCTCAAGACTTGATCAGCAGGTAAGAGTTAACAAGCTGATGGTTGATTATTATGTTGAAAATATCGGAATGATAAAGTCAAATAAGAAAAGACATCACTATATGTTTAATTATCTTGAGGTTATCACTGCTATTTCAACAATACTTATGGTTGTGTCCGGGACAAAGGAAAATCTTGAAAAGCGCAAGGAGCTCATGAAATACATCAGAAACAGAAGTTTTCTCTTGTATGCTAAGCTTCGCTATCGTATCGAGGGAATTTTTGTATATCTTCCCGGAAAGGGCGGAAGAAAGGTTACAATGGCAGGCTATAAGATTGCCCGGAAATTGTATAATTTCAATTAAAACTGTCGCAGTACAAGTTCAAATAAAAAAGCATGGCTGTTTTCATAAAGCCATGCTTTTATTGTTGTTGTTATAATTTACTGCAGCGCTCTTCTGGTCTTTTGCCTTTCGTCGAAACGGTGATATGCGTTCACGATAAGCTCACTCTTATATACTACCAGGTTGGAACATACTGCAAAGATGATTCCTCCAAGAACATCTATTACCGAATGCTGCTTAATGAACATTGTTGAAAGAATGATCAGTATGCAGAAGACGAGAGAACTGTTCTTGAGCCACTTCTCAAAACGCTTGGAATTGGAAATGGCAAGGTGTGTGCCGATTGCATTGTACACATGAATGCTTGGCCAGAGATTGGTCGGCGTATCCGTCTTGTACAGATTCTGAATCATGTGTGTGAAAATGTTATCCCTCGGCATTACCGCAGGTCGCATATACTGTATATTGGGCCAGATAGATGAAATGATCAAAAACAGCGTCATTCCGGTGAAGAAGAATGCTGCATTCTTGAAAAAGTCTTCCATATCGTACATTAGCAGGAACAGGAAGAAGAAGAATGAGCAATAAACAAACCAGCCCAAATACGGGATGATGAAAATCTCCAGGAACGGGATTTTGTCATCTAAAGCTGCGTGAATTTCTGTATAATGTAACTCCTTGGTACCTTCCAGATGGAAAAACCATGTGAAGTAAACAAATGCGTAAATTATTACCGGTATGAGGCATCTGATGGTATCTTCCAGTCGTTCTTTGGTCCAAGGCTTGTCAAACCACTTTGATGTTCTCTTTTTCATAAATAAATACACCTTTTAATGATAGAAACAAACTAATACTACCGATTTCTACTATATCGCAGTGCAAATCTTTTATCAAACACAAAACTGTACAAAAATTATAAAAAAAATATAAAATACTATACGTTTTTCACGATAAAAGGCTCAGTTTTTGCTGTAAACAGGTGAGCGTAATAGCATCGGATTTTAATAAAACCTCTCCGTCGGTATGAACCCATAAAGGAAGAGCGGTACGGATTTTTATTTCCTTTGCTCTTATATGGTGGATTCCTTTCTGACCATAGTGTTTACCAAAAAAGGCCAGGGGCAGTGCTTTAAAGATCCGAAATGTGCTCATGTCGCCGCCTGCAATGAGATCAAAATAGCCATCCTGCAGATCCGCATCCGGGGCGAACTTAAAGCCGCCGCCTTCATAGTGGTGGATCATGGCTGCTGCAAAAATGAGATGGTCTATGTGAATGTGTTGATTATCATCCGTCTCAATATCACAGGAGGGCTGATCGGCGTGAAGTATTTGCCTGATTGCAATCGAACCGTAGGTGAGTTTACCAAGGCCCAGCCTGTTCAGGAAATTCTTAGTATTTGAAGAAAGTGCTTCTTCACAAACCGCGGCGTCAAAACCTATTCCTGCACTGACATCAAAACGTCTGTCGGAAGCGATTCTCTCATCGTGAAGTCTGGAGAAGGTCTTTGTCATATGATCATAATGAACATTGCCTATATCCAGCTTTCTTACTACTTCTTCCTTCAAAATTCGATCTATCAGGTCTTCTGGATTTTTCGGAAAATCCAGATCGCGGACGAAATCATTTCCGGATCCAAGCGGAACAACGCCGAGGCGCACTCTATCAAAATCCTGAATGCCGGATATTACTTCATTTAGGGTGCCGTCTCCACCCATTACAACAATATTTATAGGCTCTGAAGAATCTTCACCGATCTTCTTTTCAGTAAGCTTCTTCACAACGCTCATGGCGTGCCCGGGGCCCTTGGTAAAGACAACCTTGTAGGGTTTCCCCAGAGTCTTGCATTTTTCCTCAAAAATGTTGTAGATATTTTTGCCGTTCCCCGATCTTGCTGAAGGATTAACTATACAGTAAAACATTATTTCATACGCTCCCGAAATAAAACTCTTATTCATTTTAGCAAATGATTTCTGTTTTGACACCTATATCATTATATGCTATGATACTTCACAATTGCTTTAGCACATTAAAACGTCAAATTATCGAAGTGGAGGAAATGCCGGTATGTATTCATTGGATGAAGTAAAAAATGTCGATCCTGAGATCGCTGACCTCATCGTAGAGGAGATGGAGCGTCAGAACGATCATATTGAGCTGATCGCATCTGAAAACTGGGTAAGTAAGGCTGTTATGGCAGCTATGGGTAGTCCCCTTACCAACAAGTATGCGGAGGGCCTTCCGGGAAAACGTTACTACGGCGGATGCTATGTAGTAGATAAGGTAGAGAACATTGCAAGAGACAGAGCAAAAGAGCTTTTCCATTGTGACTATGCAAATGTTCAGCCTCATTCCGGAGCGCAGGCTAATCTCGCAGTTCAGTTTGCACTCTTAAAGCCCGGTGACACAATTCTTGGTATGAACCTCAGTCAGGGCGGACATCTTTCACACGGAAGCCCGGCTAATATATCCGGTACATATTACAATGTAGTGGCTTATGGTGTTGATGAGAATGGCTTCATCGATTATGAAGAGGTCAAGAGGCTTGCCAAGGAGCATCAGCCCAAGCTTATCATCGCAGGTGCATCTGCATACTGCAGAACAATTGATTTTGCAAAGTTCCGTGAGGCAGCTGATCTTTGCGGTGCTGTTCTTATGGCTGATATCGCTCATATTGCAGGACTTGTTGCAGCAGGCGTTCATCCGAGCCCGTTCCCGTATGCTGATGTTGTTACAACGACAACTCACAAGACCTTAAGAGGCCCCAGAGGTGGTCTTATTCTCTGGAATCAGGCAGCTCAGGATAAGTATAAGTTCAACAAGGCTGTATTCCCCGGAATTCAGGGTGGCCCGCTTGAGCACGTTGTAGCTGCTAAGGCAGTATGCTTCAAGGAAGCTCTTACTCCCGAGTTCAAGGAATATCAGCAGCAGATTGTGAAAAATGCAAAGGCACTCAGTGAAGGCCTTATGAGCAGAGGTGTTAAGATCGTTTCGGGCGGTACAGACAACCACCTCATGCTTATCGATCTTACCAATTTTGATCTCACAGGTAAGGATGTTGAGGCATGGCTTGATGATGCACACATCACTGCAAACAAGAATACAATACCCAATGAAAAGCAGTCTCCCTTTGTTACAAGCGGTATCAGACTCGGAACTCCTGCAGTTACTACCCGCGGAATGAACGAGGAGGATATGGATAAAATTGCGGAAGCAATTTCAATCGTAATCAAAGGAAAAGGCGAGAAAAATGATGAGGCAAGAGCAATCATCAAAGAATTGACTGCAAAATATCCGCTTATATAAAAAATTTAGCAAAATATTAGAGCTGACCTTAAATTTTTATATTTAGGGCCAGCTTTTTTCTTTTGATTTTATACTTTATTTCGAGAAGAGAATTCGGTATTTTGAATTGTACAAATATTATGACTATTACAAACAATTTATCAGATAATCGATATTTTTATACGAAATAATCTAATATCAAAAATATTTTTTAAAAAATGTATTGACAATTATATCCGGCATGTGTATACTACGATTAAAGATAAGAGAAAGAGAAAACTTCTTTCAGAGAATTCAGCAGGGTGCTGAAAGAAATGGAGGTACGGTCCAAAGGGAACTTAAGTTTTTACTCTAATTCTTAGTTATTAAATTTTTCGGAAAGGAAGGTACAGACCGCCGAACTATTTAACACCACAAACAATAGTGAATTTCCATCACAACGAGTCTTAGTACATGACATGGTGGCGTTTAGCATGATCGTCGTATCATCCGTCACAGCATACGAGTGCAAAGGTTAATGGAACGGGCAGAGTTGAGAAAGTGGAGGAAAGTCCATTGGACAACGAAACACAATTTGAACATGAGTAAGGGCGAATGCATAGATAGAAATGCACTCGCCCTTATTCGTTTTGCTGCGCAAAACAAATAAGGGAATTATGCACACGAGCGCATATTGAATTTGTTGCCTTCGGCAACTGCGCTCGGCGCAGGTATTTTGCAAGCAAAATTCCATCTCTGGCGTTTATGGTGGCCTTCTACATAATTCTACAATATTTTGTGTCCAACATCTTCCGAAGTGGTAGAAATTGTGGTTTTAGTATGATATACTAAATCTAAGTTTTTTAGGGGATTTTCCATGGGGAGGATATATGGAAGACAAAATGAATATTAGTAACGGTTCTGAAAGAGATGTTCGCAGAGAGCTTAGGAGACAACGCAGGATCAAGGCCCAGGTTACAGCATATGTTATAACCGGTGTTTTGGGTGTTTCTGTTGTTTCGGCCGCCTTTCTTGGCGTTAATAGCATCGTGAAGGCCGTTAAGGACTATAATGCTTCAGTGGAGGAGGCAGTGGCTGAAGCTAAGCAGGTGGGAGCAGAGCAGGCAGCAGTGGCTTCTCCTGAGGAGAATATCACTGAATCAGAGGTTCAGAGTACTGATGCTATGCTTGATAATATTGTGGATACCTGCATTTCCGAGATGCCGCTTGAGGACAGAGTGGCAGGCCTGTTTATGGTATCACCCGAGCAGCTTACAGGCTCGGATGCTGTAGTTAAGGCCGGGACAGCAACACAGGATGCCCTTTCACAGTATGCAGTTGGTGGACTTTTCTATGTAACCAAGAATATTAAGGATGAGGCTCAGATCAAGGATATGCTTAGTTCTACCGCATCAATGAGCAAGTATCCGCTTTTCATATCAACCACAGAGGTTGGCGGAGAGAAGAGTCTTGTGGCAAATGGTCTTGGACTTGATCCGGTGGCGTCTCCCACAGAGCTTGGAGCTTCCGGTAATGCCGATGAGGCTTATAATACAGCTTCAAGAGTTGCTGACTATCTCAATGCCTACGGCTTTAATCTGAATGTTGGTGTAAATGCCAACCTGACTGATTCAGGCACATCATTCGGTACAGATCCGCAGAACGTATCGGCAATGGTTGCCAAGACGGTTGAGGGACTTCAGTCCTTTGGTGTATCCGCAGGACTTCAGTATTTCCCGGAGACTATTAACAGCGGCAATTCCATAGAAGGGCTTCAGGATGCACTTAGTCCCTTCAGAGCAGGAATTGATGCCGGTGCAAGTATGATTATGGTATGTACTGCGCCTTCGATGGGAATCACAGGTGATGAAACACCTTCATGCCTCAGTTCTGTTGTTGTACAGGATCTCCTTAGAGGGCAGCTTGGATTTGACGGAATAATAATTACCGATTCACTTTCAGATCTTGCAGACAGATATTCCTCTGCAGATGCAGCAGTAGCAGCCATCCAGGCAGGTGCGGATATGATTTTCCTTCCTGCGGATTTCGTTGATGCTTATCAGGGAGTACTTGCAGCAGTGCAGAATGGTACGATAAGTGAGGAGAGAATAAATGAATCTCTTCGCAGAGTATACAGAGTGAAATATGCTAACCGTGTTGAGGAGATTACCTCCGGCCAGTAATTTTTTTACAAATTTGAGCAATCAAATGCCGCCGCATCAGCCATAAGGCCGATAGCGGCGGCTATTCTTAAGTACGCCTTTCGGCGAACGTTCACCATTTCATCAGATAAAGGAATCCAAAATAGAGGATAGATCCGAATTCATGGTTCCTGCCTTTGAGTAGGTTGAAGAACTTGAAGCGGCTCTTGAAGCGGAGGTCTCAAGACTTGTTGCGGCCTGAGATACTTTATAACCAAAGCCTGCTTTCTGGGTAAAAATATTCTGTGTGGCTTCTGCTCCTGCAGCTTTAAGTTTATCTTTGTCGAGCGAGAGCTTGCCATCATCTTTGATACTGATTCCTATGGAGGAGAGTTCACTCTTATAGGAATTTGTAATCTTTCCGAGATAGCTTGCTCTTGTATCTGTTGTTACATCAGAAATATCTCCGGTGGAATCAATAAGCTTATTATAGCTGCTTACAAAGTTTGAAACAGCACTTGATATTTTTGACATGTCATAGTCATAAACCTTTGATTCAGCACCATCCTCATCTTTGACAGTCTGCCACGTCTTTTCGAAAACAGAGTTGTCGCCGGTCTTGGACAGAGTATCAAGTTTTGATGCAACATCCTTAGCATTGGATGAAATAGCTGAATATTGTTTTTTTTCTGCGGCTTTGGACTTTTCAGTCTCGGTGGTCTGTCGCGTGGATTCTTTTTCGGTTTTATCTGCAGAATCTGCTTTTTCGCTGTCTATTTTCTTGTAATATGCTGAAACCAGCTTTCCATAACTTCCGTTTTGGATGGAGGAGTAATCGGAAAGCATACTTGACAGTCCGGACATGAAGTTGGTCGATGAAGAGCTACCGGACATACTGCTAAATAGGGTGGAATAATCCATGTTAACGTTTATTCCCATATACATCACTCCTTTGATCTTCGGGGCTATAGACACCCGGAAAAACAGCATCCATGCTGTTTGTATACTACTCCTACTTTATTTTTACACCCATACCCCTGATTTTTCAAATGAAAAGACCATTAACACTATAAAGAATGTGTAAAAATAAGCGGTTTTGCGAATGTTCTGAAGTGTTATTTACAAACATGATTGGGCTAGTGTAAAATATAGTGGATTTCAGATAGATTGAGAGGATTTGAACGATTTATGTCATCTATTATACAAAATGATCAGGTGTTTAATAATGAAGTTTCTTTTTGCAGAGTTTACAGCAAAGAGAGCAAGAGAATATTAGAAGAGCGTTTTCTGGCGAATCGTATTTCTTACTACATTGACTGGCAGGACAAGAGCTTCCTGCAGCGTCTGTTTGGTTCTGATAAGGATAAAATTATGTGTACAATCCGCATCAACAGAGCAGATGTTGAACGCGCGTTGGAACTTGTTTCCGGCCTCGAAGATGTCAAGATCAGAGATTTTGGCGATAGGAAGGGCAGAAACAGTAAGAACAAACCCAAGAAGAAATAATGTCAGACCTCCGGAATAGCCGGAGGTTTTTCAGGCTATAGAGGGTATATGCTTTCTCATTAAAGGAGAAGGTGTCAGCGAAGCTGACGGATGAGGGTATAAATAATGAATAAAGATAATACACCAAGAAAGAACGAAACAACTAAAAGTCGCGTGACTCCCAAGGGAGACGGTGCTGCAAAGAAGCCTTCTGTCAAAAGGACACCCGGCAAGTGTCCTGTTTCCAAGAAGTGCGGCGGCTGTCAGATGATCGATGTGTCCTACAAGGAGCAGATCAAAAGAAAGCACAAAAGAGTTGAAGAACTGATCGGAAAATATGGAAAAGTTGAGCCCTTCATGGAGATGGAACATCCGGAGCATTACAGATGTAAAGTTCATGCGGTTTTCACTCATGACAGAAAGGGTAATCCTGTATCCGGAATATATAAGGAAGGGACTCATGATGTAGTCCCTGTTGACGCATGCTATCTTGAGAATGAAAAAGCAGATGCTATTATTGCAACCATCCGAGGAATGCTCAAGTCCTTCAAGATTAAAACTTATGATGAGGACAACGGATTTGGCCTGTTCAGACATGTTCTTATAAGAGTTGGACACAATACTGGAGAGATAATGGTTGTTCTTGTGTTGACATCGCCGATTCTTCCTTCGAAGAACAATTTCGTGAAGGCGCTGCTGAAAGAACATCCGGAAATAACAACAATTGTTATTAACGTCAATGATAAGCATACAAGCATGATTCTCGGCGATAAAGAGAAGGCAATCTACGGACCCGGCTTTATCTACGATACCGTATGCGGCATGAAATTCAAGATTTCACCCAAGTCCTTCTATCAGGTTAACCCTGTTCAGACAGAGAAGCTTTATTCCAAAGCGGTTGAACTTGCGGGACTTACCGGAAAAGAGACAGTCCTTGACTGCTACTGCGGCGTTGGAACTATTGGTATTATTGCAAGTCCGAAGGCCGGTGAAGTTATCAGTGTGGAAATCAACAAGGATGCAGTTCGTGATGCAAGATTAAATGCAAAAATGAATGAAATTAAGAATATCACGGTATATGAAAATGACGCCAGCAAGTTCATGGTGCAGATGGCAGAGGCGGGAGATCACGCAGATGTTGTCTTCATGGATCCGCCTCGTTCAGGTTCAACCGAGATTTTTCTCGGCTCCATGTTTAAGCTGAACCCCGACCGTGTTGTATATATTTCCTGCAGCCCCGATTCTCTTGCAAATGACTTGGAGATCATAACCAAGAATGGGTACAAAGCGGAGCGAATCATACCGGTTGATATGTTCCCGTTTACCAGGAGTTGTGAGACAGTAGTTCTCTTGACGAAGAGAAGCGTAAGCGCAGGCTGAGCCTAGAGACTACGCGTTGTTCCGCTCTCGCCTGCCTGCAGGCGAAAGCGGAACTTCCACGCGAAGTAGTTGTGGGAATTGAGATAATTTAGTTTAGGAGTGTATTAGAGACATTTCGTGATGGGATGTCTCTTTTTAATTTGCACTTATTTAAATTTGTTGCTATAATCTGTCTCATTCTGAACGAAGGCAGTGAGATGCGTATCGGAGACACTGCTGATTTCCATTTTGATAATAAAGATAATTGAATATAGTCCATTTATTTATGAGGATATGAGCTGCTTGATTCTTCTTTATCGTATTTTGAGGTGTTAAGCACCTTTTCTGTTGTGCCGGAGATATGTACAGGGTACCTTTGGCGAAATAGCACTGCTGAAAGATAAGTGATGAATGTTTGCGGCAGTTGTATTAACCATTACTGTACTGCTACAAAGTTTATTTTTAATAAATGCGGTAGTTAAAAAAGTATGCCGCTACTGCCACTATAAAAATATATGCATAATGCGGCAGTGTCATATATGTATATTGAAATGCTACAAAAACAAATATTTGGATATGTGGCAGTACAGGAAGTAAAAAAATAACTGCCGCAACAATACAATATGGGAGTTGTGACAGAAAAGATGGGGCGAAATGCGCTGCTACAAAACTGAAAATAATAGTTTGCGGTAGATGTAGTAAGCCTAAACATAATGCTGCAAAAGCTTGGTTCACGATATGCAGCAGAATAATTGAGATTAAGAAAGGAATATTTTATGCAAGGACTGGAAGAATTACTAAAGGAGGAACAAAAACGGCTAATGAAGATAAAGAAATGTGTAGAAGATAGGTTATCTTCAGCACCGGAAGGAACTCTAAGAATTACAAATTGCGGAAAGAGACCGCAGTATATGCTTTGTACAGGCAAGAATGAAAAGTGTAAAAGGCAGGGTGAGTACATAAGGCGAGAAAATAGCAATATAGTGAAGCCTCTTGCGCAGAAAGCATATGACAAGAGAATTAAAAGAATTGTTGACCGAAGACTAAAGCAACTGGAAAACATTTGCAATGAATATAAAGACGATGAACTACTGGAGATATACAATTCACAAAGTGATATAAGGAAAAACATGGTAGAACCTGTTGAAACCCCATTCGAGCAGAGAATTCAGAAGTGGAAGGAGGTTCCATATCAAGGGAAAGGATTTGCTGAAGGGGCTCCGGTGATACTTAGCAAAAAAGGAGAACGAGTACGATCAAAATCAGAGAAAATTTTGGCGGATACATTTTATGATATGGGAATTGAGTATAAATATGAGTGTCCACTGTTACTGAAAGGATATGGTACCATATATCCGGATTTTACATTGCTTAGTAAAAGAACCGGGAAAGAAGTATACTGGGAACATGATGGGAGAATGGATGATCCCGATTATGCAGATAAAGCTATTAGAAAAATAGATTCATATATTGCTAATGGAATAATTCCCGGAGACAGATTGATAGTAACCTATGAAACATCAAATTTTGTTTTAAGGGATAGGACAGTTAAAGAACTTATACATGCTGCCATATTATAAATACATAACAGTAAAACATTCTGATTCAACGCTAAGTTGTATTTTCTCCGAGAACAAGTTGTTAGGAATCCTCTTTGGTTTCTGCTAAATTGAAGTTATCAAAGATGCATCTATTGAAAAAAACTGAAAAGAGGTAAATGCATATGTCGCTAGGAAACAATATAAAAAAATATCGTCATGATTTAGGATATACACAGGAAGAACTGGCAGGTATTCTTTGCATTACAAGCCAGGCCGTTAGCAAATGGGAGAGCGGGTCAGGGCTTCCTGATGTTACTCAGATAGTTCCGTTGGCACAGGCTTTAAACGTATCAACAGATGCATTGTTTGGATTTAATACTGAGATCTATGATGTGAATTTTGCAGAGGAAGTGGAGCAGAAAGCTAATACTCTTCGAGATAGTGGAGAACAGTCTCAGGGAGCTTTAAATGCAGTTCAATATTTGGATCAACAGTGCGAAGAGAATATATTTAATTATGGTATTATGACTAGCTTTGTTCAGGCTGTTGGGCATATGAGCCGCTATGTAAATCCAAATAATTCTTATTACTCCGGGCTTATGGAGAATGATGGTAAGGAATGGAAACAGCTTATTAGGAGAACTGAAAACAGAGCGATGCAGGTTATTCGATACTCAGGAGATAAGGCGCTTGTGGATAAATGCCACTTTTCACTTGCATGGCTTTGCTGGCACTCAGGTGAATGGGAAAAGGGCATGCAGCATGTTGAAGCCCTTCCTTCTATCAGCAACAATATGCTTAAGGAAACGCTTCTACCATACTTTATAAGCATTGACACGGAAGAAGGCAGGGAGAATTGGAAGGGACAAATCCGTGACAATTATCAAAACTTCATAAGAGCTTTAAACAAGCAGATTTTATATACTGCTGAAAGTATGATGTGGGTCAGTCCATTAAATGAAGTCGAGGAAAAATGTTTTTGGGGATTATCCATCATGGACAAATTTATGGAAAATGAAAAGATGAAAGCGCATTGTCAGGGATATTATCGAGATACCTATAAGTTTTTAGTTGCAGCATATTTGAGGAATGATATGCCGGGGAAAGCTGCCGAGGAATGGAAGAAGCTATTAGGGAAAATTGATGAATATGTTGAATTCTGTTCTGAGATAAATAAGAAGGAACCAAAAGAAGTAGTGCGCATTTATGGCAATGCCGCCGCTCGCAATATGGAAATTTATACCAGAGAGTGGATAGACAGTAAATTACAGTTTATGCTTGGCCAACTTCGAAGCTGGAGTAAAGAAGATGTATTTTCTGAATTTGAAAAATTAGTCTAACGTTGTGATAAACGCCGCACATATTATATGTTGACTGTGTTATTATAAAGGCATGTGTTTTCTGGTGGGAAAACATATGCCTTTTATTGGAGAAATAGCAATGATAAGAGCATTACTTACAATGGATGATTTTTCAACAAGGAATACGCCTGCAATTGTGGATTATCTGGAAGAAAAGAATATACCGGTAATCATGTTTGCGTGGGGACAGAATGTAGAGCAGTATCATGATGAAACTGAAGAAATGGTGCCTGGATATTACAAACAGTTTCTGGATGAATGCCTTATGAAAGGCGTTGAATTTGTTGCACCGAAATTTAAGTAAAAGTTAACGAAATGATTATGAAAAAAAGTCCGTTTCAAGCGAAAATGAAACGGACTTTTTGATACTTTATTTGGATCAGTTTTCACATAATCTATGTAGGAGTCCTTTGATCACATACAAAAATAGCGCAATAAGACAAGCGTAAAATAGCGTTAATACGCATACTGCCAAAGTGGGGCCTATGGCTTCAGGGACGGAGAGATTCTGCATAGTAAGAACAAAACCAATGAGACTTGAGATTGCGCCTGCAAGAATTGTAATCTTTATTCCCAAACCTATAGCATCTGCAGATCTTTGTGCCAATGCCGGAAGTTCTTCCGAAGAAACTGACTTGTGTGCGAATGTAAGTTTAATGCCTCTGAAGAAATTGTAAAACTGTCCTGATGCCGCAAGACCTATAAGCTGAATACCAAGAACAGCAAACAGAGAAGGTGCATCAATAAACCATATCACCTGACCGACACCGCCTGATATTATGACTATAATATATAGAAACATTACCAGAAGAATGAGCCCTATAACAGTCCCGATAACTCGGCCTTTTTCCCTTTTCTTTTCATTTTCACTATCTTTAATAAGTTGAACCATATTGTCTTCCGCCTTTCCGTTATAATTCTCTGTGGTCAGGTGCTCGCCGGATAATAGTTCGTTGATATTTATCTCCAGAACTCTGCACAAATCAGGCATGATTGAAGTGTCGGGCATTCCGCGGCCATTTTCCCATTTTGAAACCGTTTTGTCGCTAACGCCAATTTCATCAGCAAGTTGTTTCTGGGTAAGACCTTTTTCTTTCCGTAAATCGCATATGAACATTCCGGTTTTCGTCTGATCGAGCATAAATGCCTCCTATCCACAGGTTTTCGGTTACAACTATAGCGTAAAGCAGATACATTATCATTGTAACCCTACGCAAAGGAAAGTGACTATACCCTGGCGCTACATTGTGCTCTACTAACCGTAGAGATACAAGATTTAGCATGATATTATAAGAACAAAAAGTTTGCCGGCAGACAGAAGCATGATGAACATTGGATGATGAGTAAGATTTGTAAAAACAGTTTTGCAGCAGTGATAAGTATAATTTTTGTGGCAGTTTTCCTGGTCAACTTGGGACTATCACGAAAATACAATTTGATTATGATTGTTTTAACCGGTGGCGGAAAACTTGTAGATTTATTGGGAGCATCGAAGGAGACTCTTTTTAATAAACGGGAGCTTTATAGATTAGTTACTAACGGATATTTGCATCCAACTGTATGGCATCTGGCAGCCAATGTTTATGCACTATGGTATGTGGGTTTATATATTGAGAAAAAATTGAGTAAGCCATTCATTTGTCTTATATATCATGTCGGACTATTTGTTTCGGGAGCAGTTTTTTTGTTGATATTTCCGAATGGATACATGTATGGCGCATCTCCGGCTATATTTTGTTTTCTTGGATTGATGGCTATGTGGTTTATCAGGGATAGTTCGTTACTGCATGAATATAAGGAATTATGTGGGAATCGTTACCTGCTATTCTATATGATTCTATCTAATTTCCTTGGGTTAGGAACATTTGTTGTTCATTTAACAGGATTTTGTGTGGGATTATTATTGGGATTTGTTGTAAAGAAAAAGAGAAATGCGTAATTTCAAGTTTAAAGGGGATAAACAATGACAGAAGAACAATGTTCAGAGAATCATTTGGCTATTACAGATCTGTTTACGAATTATTCTCAGAAAGGATATGCGTTAGGCAGGGTGATTGGCGATATTTTTCCGGTATCCGGCGGCCTAATGCACAAAATGTTTAAGGTTCAGACTGATAAGGGAACCTATGCGGTAAAGTGCCTGAATCCGGAAATTATGAAGAGGCCGGGAGTCTTTGATAATTATGGAAGGGCGGAAGCTTTGGAAGCTATCCTTGAGGACAATGACATTCCGATAGTTCCGGCTTTATCTTTTAAAGGCAAAAAGATGCTGAAAGCAGATGGTAGATATTTTTACATCTTTAAATGGCAGGAAGGCCAAATAACAGACTGGAACAATATTTCAGAAGAGCAGTGTAATAAAGCTGGGGAGATACTTGGAAAAATACATGCTATTGATCCGAAAAATGATGAGGAATCTGATCCAGAACTTTCAGAAATAGATTTTAGAAGATATTTGAAAAAGGCTAAAGAAAAAGAATGCAGCATCGCATCTTGCCTTGAGCTTTCACTACAATTGGCAGAATCAGGTATCTGTACTCCATAGAGAAGGATATCTGTGCGGTGCTAGGTGAACTTCCTGCGCCAGAGAAAGGAATGGTATGAAGGAACTATTATACAAATTTGTCAGGAAATCGCGGGAGATTTTACAAGATAATTTGACAGGCATTTATTTACACGGTTCAGCCGTGATGGGATGTTTTAACCCTGAAAAGAGTGATCTGGACCTGATTGTGGTCGTGAATGAACCTGTGCAGGATGACGTAAAGCGAAGATTCATGGATATGGTCGTGGAAGTTAATGAGGAAGGTCCTGCTAAGGGCATTGAGATGAGCATTGTAACGAAAAATGTGTGCAAGCCCTTTGTTTATCCTACGCCCTTTGAACTTCATTTTTCAGAAATGCACAAAGGATGGTATAGGGACAATCCGAAAGATTATATCCTGAAGATGAAGGGATCAGACAAGGACTTAGCGGCTCATTTTACTATAATCAGTAAACGAGGTAAGTGCCTGCTCGGACTACCTATAGAAGACGTTTTTGAACCTGTTCCTAAGGCTGATTATCTGGACTCGATATGGGAAGATATAGCTGAAGCACAGGAGGACATCATAGATAGCACGATGTACACTACTCTTAATCTAGCAAGAGTGTTGGCATACAGGAAAGAAGAACTGATTCTCTCCAAAAAGGAAGGCGGGGAATGGGCTCTTGATAACGTTCCCGAAGAGTATCATACACTTATTAGAGCGGCTATGTGTGAATATGCTGATGCCGCGAAAACCGCTTACGATCATGCTCTCGCAAAGCGATATGCGGAATATATGTTACGTGAAATACAGAACTGAAAAAAGTAGTTCGTTTCAGAGAGAAGACACAATTCTAAGGGAATAACCGGAGTGGAGAAAGGAGACCGGAGATGGAATTCAGAAAAGTATTTGATACTATACCTGAGCAGTTTGATAAGTACCGTCCAAGGTATAGCCAGGAACTGTTTGATTATTTGATAAGCTATGCAGAGATTGGCCCAGGGAAGTCAGTTCTGGAGCTTGGCCCCGGAACCGGTCAGGCGACGGAACCTGTTTTGAAGACAGGATGTGACTATCATGCCATAGAACTCGGTGAACATCTTTATCAGAAGATGAAAGAGAAGTTTGGACAGTATGAGAATTTCCATATCGTAAATGATGACTTCATTACCCATGATTTCACAGATGAAAAATATGATCTCATATACTCTGCAGCAACTATCCAATGGATTCCGGAGCAGATAGCTTTTTCAAAAACTTTTGATCTGTTAAAGCCCGGCGGAATCCTGGCAATGATGCTTACAAAATCTGATTACAAGACCTCAAATGAAGAACTGTATAGCAATATTCAAAAGGTTTACGATGAGTATTTCAAACCGGAAACGGAGTATACACATGGTTCGTTTCGCTGCGAGAATGCGGTGAATTACGGCTATGCGAATTTTGAAAAGCGAGAGTTTTATGGACAGCGCGTGTTTACAGCAGACGAATATGTAGCCTTTTGCGGAACTCACTGCGACCACATAGTGCTTCCGGAGCCCTACAAGACAAAATTTTATGAAGGAATAAGGAGCGCGGTTATTGAAGCCGGAAATAGGGTTGTTTTTGATGACACATATGTTTTATATATGACAAGGAAACGTTATAATATTTAACAGGGAAAAATAGATATTATATGTCAGGAGGTTTCTTTATGGGCAAGGCAAAGGTTTATTTCACGGATTTTAGAACAAAACTGGATCAGAGCCAGGGCGTAAAGCTTCAAAAACTGATCCGAAAGGCAGGAATCGGTGATATTGATTTTGAAGGAAAATTTGTTGCAATCAAGATGCATTTCGGAGAGCTTGGCAACTTTTCATATTTAAGACCAAACTATGTGAAGGCGGTTGCAGATGTCATCAAGGAACTTGGAGGTAAGCCGTTCCTGACAGACTGTAATACACTGTATCCCGGAAGCCGCAAGAACGCGGTTGATCATCTGTACAATGCAGAGGTCAACGGCTTTAACAGTGTGACAACCGGATGCTATGTTATCATCGCAGACGGCCTCAAGGGCACTGATGAAGCTACAGTTCCGGTGCCGAACGGAGAGTACTGCAAGGAAGCATATATCGGAAGAGCTCTTTACGATGCGGATATTATTATCTCGCTTTCGCACTTCAAGGGTCATGAGATGACAGGCTTTGGCGGAGCTATCAAGAACATCGGTATGGGCGGCGGGAGCCGCGCAGGAAAAATGGTTCAGCATAACGATGGCAAGCCTATAGTGCATCCCGACCTTTGCAGAAGCTGTAAGCAGTGCGCTAAGGAATGCGGTTCTGATGCAATCTCATATGAAACCGGCAAAGCCGTAATAAATCAGGACCTTTGTAAAGGCTGCGGACGCTGCATTGGTGCCTGCGCTTTTGATGCCATATCGAATCAGAGTGGAACGGCTCTTGAATCCCTATGTTCGAAGATGGCTGAATACACGGCAGCTATCTGCAACGGAAAGCCCTGCTTCCACATCTCGCTTATCATGGATGTTTCGCCAAACTGCGATTGCCATGGTGAAAATGATGCGCCGATTCTTCCCAATATCGGAATGCTGGCATCCTACGATCCGGTGGCGCTTGACCAGGCCTGCGCTGATCTTTGCCAGCAGGCAGAGCCTATAAGAAACAGCCAGCTTGGCGATCACCTTGCACAGGAGGGATGGCATCATCACCACGATCACTTCCTTGATTCCAATCCCAATGTTAAGTGGAAAGAGACGCTTGAGCATGGAGAAAAGATTGGACTTGGTACAAGAGAGTACGAGTTGATAAGAGTTTAAGCAGATCGTTCACTGGGGGAAACATGAGCAAAATTACAGAAGAGATAAGAGAAGAACTCTTTAAATTGCAGGACGAAAAATATCGCGATTTTCAGGTAAAACTGATTCCCGGAAAGGACACCGAAGTAATGATCGGTGTCCGGACACCGGACTTAAGGAAGTATGCGAAGCAGCTTTCTAAAAAAGAGGACATAGCGGATTTTTTGACTGACCTTCCTCACAAATATTTTGACGAGGATCAGATACATGCCTTCGTGATATCCGAGATAAAGGATTATGGAAAATGTATAGAGGAGGTGGAAAGATTTCTTCCCTATGTTGATAACTGGGCAACCTGTGATCAGATGTCACCAAAGGTCTTTAAGAAAAATAAGACAGAGCTTCTTTCTTACATAAAAAAATGGATTTCTTCAGACAAAACCTACACCATAAGATTCGGGACCGGTATGCTCATGCAACATTTCCTGGATGACGATTTTGATATATCATATCCGGAAATGGTAGCTAAAATCAGGTCTGACGAGTACTACGTCAATATGATGACCGCATGGTATTTTGCAACAGCCCTTGCGAAACAGTATGATGCGATACTTCCGTTTATAGAAGATAAACGTCTCGAGCCCTGGACTCACAATAAAGCAATACAGAAATCGGTCGAAAGCTATCGGATTACACCTGAGCAGAAGGAATACCTGAAAAGCTTGAAAATCCGGACAAAATAGCATTTGAAAATAAAACTCTTGACAATATAGATTGCGTGCAATATAATAGCGTTAAATTAAGACGATGATTTATTGCTATCAACGCAACAGTTTTTATTTATGGAGGTTTATACCATGGGATTTTATGATTTTTCAGTAACTAACGCACAGGGCGAAGAGATTTCAATGGAGAACTTTAAGGGGAAAGTTGTTCTTGTTGTAAACACAGCTACCGGATGCGGTTTTACACCTCACTACAAGGATATCGAGGATATGTATGAGAAGTTCCACGATCAGGGCTTTGAAGTTGTAGATGTTCCCTGCAATCAGTTTGCAGGCCAGACACCCGGAACAGACGATGAGATTCACGAGTTCTGCCAGCTTCATTACAACACAAAGTTCCCTCAGATGAAGAAGTCTGATGTCAACGGAGAGAATCAGCTTCCGCTCTTTAAGTATCTCAAGGAGCAGAAGGGTTTTGAAGGCTTTGGCAAAGGCCCCGCAGCACTTGCAATGGGCGTAATGCTTAAGAAGATTGATAAGGATTACAAGAACAATCCTGACATCAAATGGAACTTCACAAAGTTCGTAGTAGACAGAAACGGTGAGGTTGTTGCACGCTTCGAGCCCACTGAGAAGATGGAAAACGTCGCAGCATGCGTTGAGAAGCTCATTTAATAGTACGACCCCTTTTTGCAATATGGGAGGAGAAGGTGACTATGAAGTATAGGAAAAACCGAAATGGGGAAGAAATCTCAGCTCTCGGATTCGGATGCATGCGTTTTCAGAAAAATGCAACCGGCGGTATCGACATGCAAAAGGCGAACGATCAGATAATGAGAGCCTTTGAGCAGGGTGTTAACTACTATGATACTGCCTATATCTATTCCGGAAGTGAAGCAGCTATAGGTGAGATTTTTGAGAAAAATAATATCAGGGATAAAATCAATATAGCGACAAAGCTGCCGCAATATCTTATAGCCAGTAGGGAAGCTATAGATAAATATTTCAAAGAGCAGCTTTCCAGGCTTCGTACGAATTATATCGACTATTATTTAATGCACATGCTCACTGATATTGAAGCTTGGGAGAAACTAAAGAGGCTGGGAATTGAGGACTGGATTGCCGAAAAGAAGGCTTCGGGTGAGATAAGAAACATCGGTTTCTCATTCCATGGCAATTCCGATATGTTCATAGAAATCTTAAATGCCTATGACTGGGACTTCTGCCAGATTCAGTACAACTACCTTGATGAGGTATCACAGGCGGGAAGAAAGGGCATTGAGGCAGCAGGAGAGAAGGAAATTCCGGTTATCATCATGGAACCTCTTCGCGGAGGAAAACTGGTTAATCTCCTTCCCGAGAAAGCCAAGAGACTCATCGCCGAAGATGAAAAACACAGAACCGCGCCGGAACTGGCATTCAGGTGGCTTTGGGATCAGCCTCAGGTAACCTGTATCCTTTCCGGAATGAACAGCCTTGAAATGGTTGATGAAAACTGCCGCGTGGCATCGGATGCGGAAGTGGGCGATTTTACCGAAAAGGATTTTGCTCTTATCGAACAGATAAAGAACAGTATCAATGAGTCAATGAAGGTTGGCTGCACGGGCTGCGGCTACTGTATGCCCTGCCCCAGAGGAGTGGACATTCCCACTGCTTTCAGATGCTATAACACGATGTACACCGAAAATAAGAATTCCGGTAGATGGGAGTATATGCAGACCATAGGATTGCAGAAGAAGCCGGCGCTTCCCACTCAGTGCATCGGCTGTGGAAAATGTGAGAGTCACTGTCCTCAGCACATACACATAATAGAGGAGCTTAAGAACGCCGACAAAGCGCTTAGACCGCTTCCTTACAAGATTGCGATATGGGCTGCAAGTAAGTTTCTTTACAGAAAATAATTATTGTTTTTTTATTTCAAGTTAATTCTTTTATCATTCCGCATAGGCTACAATTTAAATGGCGGTATGGGTTTTGAAATGCCATACTTAGCGTTTTTTATGAGGGGGTAGCGGATGACTGAAGTTAAGAAAAGAACAAGAAGTAAAGCTGTAAAGATTAAAGACGGAGGTATTCCCCAGGGAGTACCGGCCGGATTTTTCATATACAATGCCGAGGATCCGGGGAAAATAGTTTTCGCGGATGAAAATATAGTAAAGCTCTACGAATGCGATTCGCTGGACGATTTCATGAATCTTACCGGCGGGTGTTTTAGTGGAATGGTCTATTCTGAGGACTACGGAGCAACCCAGGGAGCCATAAGCAAGCAGACCGTTTTTGGTGCCATGCGACACGATTACGTGCGTTATCGAATACAGACCAAGAGCGGAAAACTCAGATATGTAGAGGATTTTGGTCACCTTGTCCACGCTGAGGGCGGGGTGAGCTATTACTATGTCTACATAGTGGATATAGATCAGAACGAATATTACAACAATAATAAGAACAGCTACGCCGAGTCACAGGTTCTTGAGATGAATCAGGAGATGGATTCTCTTACCGGCATGTGGAATCAGGCGCACTTCTATCAGGTTGTTCAGGAAAAAATGACGGATATGGAAATCAGAAGACAGGGAATAACCGTCATTTATTTCGATCTTAATCATTTCAAGCTTTTTAATGAAAAATACGGATTCCAGAAGGGTGACGAGCTCTTGTACGATATTGCAAGACTTCTGTGGCACTCTTTTTTGGAGCGCATGGTTGCGAGATTTTCCGAGGATCATTTCGTGGTATGTACCTTTTCAAGAGATGTTGAATCAACGGTACTTAAGATTCACGATGATGTGGCCAAACTTGTTCCGGGTGCAAAGCTTGAGATAAAGGCAGGCATCTATAAGGTTGAACAGGACTGCAACGATATCGGCCTTGCCTGTGACCATGCAAGGCTTGCGTGCAAGAATATCAAGAAAAGATATGACATACCATATGCTTTTTATAACGAGGATATTCATTCCAAGCTTCAGATGCAGCAGTTTGTCCTCGATAATATCGATGATGCTGTGGAGAATGAGAATATCAAGGTGTTCTATCAGCCTGTGATTCGTACCAGAACCGGAGAAATCTGCGGTTATGAGGCTCTTGCAAGATGGAAAGATCCCGAGAAGGGATTGATTTCGCCGGGAGGCTTTATTGAAATTCTCGAGGAACACAGACAGATTCATAAGCTTGATATGTTTATGGTAAAAAAGGTCTGCGAGGACTATGCCGACCTCAGGGACAGAGGCGAGATGATTGTTCCTGTTTCCATAAACCTTTCAAGGCTTGATTTCAACCTCTGCAATGTCATTGATGAGATTGAAAAATACAGAAATGACGTAAAAATGCCGGTAAATATGCTGGATATTGAAGTTACCGAGAGTGCCCTCATGGAGGATGATGCGCTTATAAAAAGAGAAATCGATCACTTCAGGGAGCTTGGCTATCAGGTGTGGATTGATGATTTCGGAAGCGGCTATTCTTCCCTGACCACGATTCTTGACTACAAGTTTGATACGCTAAAACTTGACCTTGCCTTCTTAAGGCAGTATGACAGGAACCCAAAGGCCGGAACCGTACTAGGCTTTATTATCCAGGCCGCACACAGCCTCGGGCATGTCACTTTGACAGAGGGCGTGGAGACAGAAGAACACTTTGAGTTTTTAAAAACAATCGGTTGTGATAAGGCGCAGGGCTATCATTTCGGAAAACCGCAGCCCATGGAAGAAAGCAGAAAACATACGACTTTCCAGGGAATGACATGGGAAAAATGCAGATAAAATGCTGATTTTATATTCATTTTTTCAAAATATATGGTAAACTACTTAACAATAACGCCTTCCCCTAGGGGGAAGGCACAATAGTACGAGGAGGATGAAAAAATGTACGTTACCTGTTTGGATTTGGAAGGTGTTTTGGTTCCTGAGATATGGATTGCTTTTGCTGAAGCATCAGGAATTCCCGAACTTAAGAGAACCACAAGAGACGAACCTGATTACGACAAGCTCATGAAGTGGAGAATCGGAATTCTTAAAGAGCACGGACTTGGACTTAAGGAGATTCAGGACACTATTGCTACAATCGATCCCCTGCCGGGTGCAAAAGAGTTTCTTGATGAACTCAGATCTATAACACAGGTTATTATTCTTAGCGATACATTCACACAGTTTGCAACACCTCTTATGAAAAAACTGGGATGGCCTACAATTTTCTGCAACAGTCTTGAAGTTGCGGATAACGGCGAAATCACGAATTATAAGATGCGCTGCGAAAAGGGTAAACTCACAACTGTCAAGGCTCTTCAGAGCATAGGATTCGAAACTATCGCAAGCGGAGACAGCTTTAACGACCTTGGAATGATCGAGGCCAGCAAGGCAGGCTTCCTTTTCAGAACAACAGATCAGATTAAGAAGGATTATCCTCAGTTCCCTGCATTCGAGACCTACGACGAACTGCTCGGAGCAATTAAGGAACAACTCAAGGCTTAATGAAAAGAAATTATAAATTTACACTCAGCTATGACGGAACCAGGTTCTTTGGCTGGGAGAGACAACCAAATAAAGATATGACCATCCAGGGCAAGCTCGAAGCAGTGCTTACCAGAATGGTGGGACTCCCGGAGGGAGAATCAGTTCAGGTAATAGGTGCCGGACGAACAGATGCCGGAGTTCATGCCAGGGCTATGACGGCTAATGCTATGCTTGATACGGATCTTACGGAAGAGGAGATTCAGAACTATATGAATCAGTATCTTCCGGAGGATATCAGCATCAATGATGTCAGAGCTTGCGCTGAGAGGTTTCACAGCAGATATAACGCCCTGGGGAAGACTTACAGATACACCTGTTATTTTGGTAATTCCAAGCCGGTATTCGACAGGAAGTATGTCACTGTTCTTGAGAACAAACCAGATGTGGAGCTTATGAAAAAAGCGGCCGAATATATAATCGGAACGCATGATTTTAAGAGCTTTTGCGGGAATACCAAGATGAAAAAGTCCACGGTAAGATGCATAGACAATATCAAAATCGAGGAGAGCGGCCCTCAGATAAGGTTGTATTTCCATGGAAACGGCTTTTTACAAAACATGGTCAGAATAATGACAGGAACTCTTCTTGAGGTTGGCTATGGCAACATAAAACCTGAGGAGATGAAGGATATCATAGAAGCCTGCGACAGACAAAAAGCAGGCCCCACGGCACCGCCGCAGGGCTTATGTCTCATGAAGGTTGATTATTGAGATAGGACGCCCGCCAATTTACATATCACTGGCTACTGAATATGTAATGAGATAATTATCATACTCGGGGTGGAGCTGACCGAGTTCCTGGGTGTTGGAACTGCCGCTTCTTAAGGAGTAAGCGCTGTCACCGAGATTCACGTGATCGAAGGCAACAGGGGAACCATCCTTGAAAAATATGGTTCTTACATTTACAAGACTGGTATCCTCGGAGGAGTAGTTTGTACCGGTTACTTCAAGCACACCTTCCTGTGATTCCACATCAACATTGACAGAGTCATATTTGCAATCTTCTGTGATGCCGGTCATAAGAGTATAGGAATAGCTTGCAACGTCCTTTAATTCTGAGTTTTTGAACTGTCCATAGAGAATAAAGGATTGGCCGTTTTTGATTGCCGAAGCACTGTCGTATACGGTTTTTATCGGATTTCCGTTTCCTCCGACAGCAAAGAATTTTGCAACTACCGACAGATCTTTTCCGGATTTGTTTGTTGCTATCACAACATATTCACTGTGCAGATTATCGGAGTCCATGATAAGATACTCGCCGTTGATCTGCAGACCGTCTGTCAAACCCTGTCCGCTGGCTGCCGTAATTGTAAATGAAGAATTTGCGAAAATGCTGATAAAAACAGCGATTGTGATAATAATTCCGTAGATTTTCCTCATACCCCTTTTCCTCCTGTTTCTTTGGTGTAATTAGAATAGCAAACGATAATAAATCCACCATAAAGGAAATCTAAAAAATCTATATACTGGGGGCTTTTCGGCTTACAAAATTTTTGCCTTATCTTTAGTACTTTTTTCCACTTGACAACAGAAACACAGGACAGGACTTAAGGCATGAAATCTAAGTGCATTTTTCTCTTTTTGTACCCTTTAAAATATGATATAATCTTGTTTGGCTATGTAGGTAGCATGGGAGGCTGTGGAAGAAGTTTTTTTGCGTGGCCCGGCTGCCTTTTAGACATAACAGCAAGTTGGAAATGTGGTAATTATTATGGCAACAAATACGGGGGGTCACGGACAGAGCACGGATCGTTCCCGGAGAATCCGTTTTTTAAGAAGACTGATTCTCGTATCCATTGCAGCTTCATGCCTCATTCCCACCGGTTTTTGCATTTTCCTTGTGATCAAAAATATTCGTACCAATAAGATGCTTGATAAGGCGAAATCTGAACTTAGCTGGTACGAGGAGCATTTCGGGGAGGAGACGCTTGCCGGCGGAGATCCTGATAATCCTGACGCAGATGCTTCTGAAGATGAGACAGCAGATATAGCAGTACAGGAGACGGATGAGACAGAGGATGACACTCCGGCGGTTGATCCTGAGATCAGTAGCGGAGTTGCCGGTGAGGATGTTAAGTCCACAGAGGATGAATCATCCGATGAGGCGCCGGATGGAGAGCAGGAGGAATGGGACGGCATAAGAAGAGTTTATATAACCTTTGATGACGGGCCCAGTTCATCAACAAATCAGATACTTGATATTCTTGACAGCTATGGGGTTAAGGCGACGTTTTTTGTAACCGGTAAGGAGGGTGAAGAGAACGAGAAGCTTTACAGGCGCATAGCAGCGGGCGGTCATACACTGGGGATGCATTCATACAGCCATAAATACAGTGAGTTGTACGAATCACTCGAAAGCTTTTCGGCTGATTTACATAAACTGCAAACATATTTATATGAGATAACAGGTGTCTGGTCAGAGTATTACAGATTCCCCGGAGGAAGCTCCAATACCGTGAGCAGGGCTCCGATGGATCAATTGATAAATTATCTTGACCTTGAGCACATTACATATTTTGACTGGAATGTGGCCAGCAGTGATGACAGCGGCATCAATAAAGATGTGATAGTTGCCAACGTTATGACCGGGGTGCCTAAATTCCATGAAGCGATAATACTGCTTCATGATGCGGCGGATAAGCCCGCGACAGTGGAGGCGCTGCCTGAAATTATCGAACAGGTTCAGGCGCTTGATAACACAGTGATAGTTCCGATAACAGATGATACGTTACCGGTTCAACATATCAGCAATTCTCAGTAAGGAACGGAGGAAAGAGAAATGGGATTTTTTTCAGAGCTGAAAAGTGATCTCTCTCAGGCTGCAAAGACAATAATGCCTGAGGAAGGTGAGGAAGCTAAGATCCTGGATGCAACTGCGGAAAAGGAAGCTGCTTCAGAAGAAGTTGAAACAGCTAAGACCAAGACAGAGGCAGAGGTTAAGAAGGATCTGAACGATATGCTTGATCACCTTGACGATATTAAGCTCGACGAGGGTGAGTCAGAAGAGTCTTCTGAAGCGGTCATCGAGACCGAGGAAGAGACTGTAGCAGAGGTTGTGATTCCACAGGAGCCTGAAGCAGAGGAAGAAATTTTCGAGGAGCCTGAGGATGTTATTGAGGACCTCAGCACAATCGAGGAGGAAGAGGAGGATACAGTAGCAGATCTTTCAGCTTCACTTAGTGCAATTGAGTCAATTGCAAAGGAGAAGACAGAGGAGATGCCTGTATACCAGGAGAGAAAGACAACAAATTATAATAATGGGGGATTTGGATCAATGGACATTCAGCAGCAGACACCTACAGATGAAGTAGCCAGCATTACAGAGGGTATGAAAATAGTTGGTAATCTTGAGACAACAGGCTCACTTGACCTTGTTGGTAAGATTACAGGTAACGTAACCTGTCTCGGTAAGCTCAACGTTACAGGTGAGGTTGAGGGTGATTCCAAGGCAGCAGAGATCTATGCAGAGGCAGCCAGAATCACAGGTGAAGTTAGAAGTAACGGAAGCGTTAAGATCGGACAGAGTACAGTAGTTATCGGTAACATCTATGCTACAAGCGCTGTTATCGCAGGTGCTGTAAAGGGTGACATCGATGTTCCCGGTCCTGTAGTTCTTGATACTACTGCAATCGTTATGGGTAACATCAAGTCTCAGTCAGTACAGATCAACAACGGTGCCGTTATCGAAGGTAACTGCTCTCAGTCTTATGCTGAGGTTAATCCTTCCGCATTCTTTGATGGACTTAAGGGACAGAAATAATGAGAATACTTTTAAAACTTAGTGGTGAAGCACTTGCCGGACCTAACAAAACCGGCTTTCATGAAGAGACAGTTCGCGGAGTAGCACTCCAGGTTAAAAAGCTTGTAGATGACGGAGTTGAAGTAGGTATCGTCATCGGAGGCGGTAATTTCTGGAGAGGACGCACAAGCGAGAACATCGACCGCGTAAAAGCAGATCAGATCGGCATGCTTGCTACAATCATGAACTGCATTTATGTGTCCGAGATTTTCAGAAGCGTAGGTATGATGACAAACATTCTCACACCTTTTGAATGTGGTTCATTTACCAAGCTTTTCTCGAAGGACAGAGCAAATAAATATTTTTCAAAGGGAATGGTTGTATTCTTTGCCGGCGGCACAGGACATCCCTATTTCTCAACAGATACGGGATCAACTCTCAGAGCTATCGAGATCGAGGCAGACGTTATCCTTCTTGCCAAGGCTATCGATGGAGTATATGACAGCGATCCTGCTACCAATCCGAACGCTAAGCGCTATGACACAATAAGCATTGACGATGTGGTTGCACAGAATCTGCAGGTTGTTGATATGACAGCGTCCATCATGGTTAAAGAGAATCATATTCCTATGAGAGTATTCGCTCTTCAGGAAGAAAATAGTATAATAAAGGCAGCAAGTGGCAACTTCAACGGAACCACTGTTACCGCATAAAAAAATAATCCGGAGGATAAGTGTATGAATGAAAAAGTTAAAATCTACGAAGAGAAAATGACGAAGGCTTTTGATTTCCTTGCGCAGGAGCTTGCTTCTATTCGTGCAGGACGCGCTAATCCGCATGTTCTTGATAAACTCAAGGTGGATTATTACGGAACACCCACACCTATTCAGCAGGTTGGTAATGTTTCCATTCCCGAGGCGCGCATGATTCAGATAGCACCCTGGGATAAGAGTCTTATCAAAGATATTGAGAAGGCTATACTTGCATCCGACATCGGTATCACACCCAGCAATGACGGTGCTGTTATCCGTCTTATCTTCCCTGAGCTCACTGAGGAGCGCAGAAAGCAGCTGGCTAAGGATATCAAGAAGAAAGGTGAGGATGCTAAGGTTGCAGTAAGAAATATTCGTCGTGACGGAAATGATTCCTTTAAGAAATTAAAGGGCACCGACGTTTCAGAGGATGAGATTGCTGAACTTGAAGAAGATCTTCAGAAGATGACCGATAAGTTCGTTAAGAAGATTGACGAAGCGGTTGAAGAAAAGAGCAAAGAGGTAATGACAGTCTGATTTCGGAACCTCTTTATTCAAAATTATAAGAAAAAGAGCCTGTGGGTTACAGCACAGGCTCTACTTACATTTATAGGAGCCTTCCTTTCTGGGGATGAATGCAGAAAAAATAATGCCTTCCCCCCTTTGGGGGAAGGTGCCCCGAAGGGGCGGATGAGGGTAAATATGGAAGAAAACACAAAAATACCACAACATGTCGCTATAATACTTGATGGTAACGGCCGATGGGCCAAAGCAAAGGGCCTTCCCCGAAACTACGGACACAAACAGGGAGCTAAGGCTGTAGAGGATATCCTTGTTGTTGCAAGAGATATGGGCATTAAATATTTGACAGTGTATGCTTTCTCTACAGAAAACTGGAACAGACCCGAGACTGAAGTTACAGCCCTGATGATGATACTCAGACAGTATCTTAAGAGCAGTATCAAGAAGTCAATGAAGAACAACGTACGTTGTCAGGTTATCGGCGAGCGCAGCAAGCTCTCAGCCGACATTCAGGATGCAATCAATGAGCTCGAGACCGCAACAGCAGGTAACACCGGTCTCACTTTTACTATAGCAATTAACTACGGAAGTCGTGATGAAATTGTACGCGCTGTCAGAGAAATTTCACAGGAGTGCAGCAATGGCAAAATTTCGGCGGCTGATATAACAGAGCAGATGATATCGGAGCATCTGGATACTTCGAATATCCCGGATCCCGATCTTCTTATCCGCACCTGCGGAGAGCAGCGCCTCAGTAATTTCTTATTATGGCAGTGCGCTTATACAGAGTTTTACTACACAGATATTGCATGGCCCGATTTTGACGAAGCAGAGCTTCAGAAAGCGGTGGATGCGTATGCAGGCAGGAACCGTAAGTTTGGCGGTTTGAAAACAGAGCCGGAAGAGTAAAACATAAAAGGGGAAATATATGAAGACTAGAGTAATAAGCGGAGCAGTACTGGTAGTTCTGCTTATATTGACGCTTGTGAGCGGCGGTTATGTGACTGCAGGAGTTTTGCTCTTTGTATCACTTGTTGGATACCATGAACTTTCAGGTGCTTTGAAGGTTCGCGCTGCGGATGAAAAGATGAATCTTCCGGAGTTAATCGGAATGGCTGCGGTAACTCTTTATTACATACTGCTTTTGTTGAAGGGCGGAGATATGCTCTTTTTAGTGGTAGTAATAATGTCACTTTTTGTGGCAGAGGCTGTTATTTTCGTTTTTTCATATCCGAAATATAAAGCTAATCAGATGATCGGATCCGTATTTTCGTTTATATATGCACCGGTGATGCTCGCATTTATTTATCTGCTGAGGGCGAAGCCGGAGGGGCACTTACTTGCATGGATTCCGTTTGTTGCGTGGATATGCGATACCTGTGCCTATTTTGCAGGCAGTGCTTTCGGCAAGCATAAGCTTTGCCCGCTTCTTTCTCCCAAGAAGACTATTGAGGGAGCTGTGGGAGGCGTGCTTGGAAGCGTTGTGGCAGGAGTTATTTTCGGATACGTTTATTCTAAATATACAGATACAACACTTTCCGCGCAGATTTGTATGACCAGCTTTGCTATTATCACATTTGTGGCGGGTTGTCTGTCTCAGGTGGGAGACTTGATCGCCTCCGGAATCAAAAGGGAGCATGATATCAAGGACTACGGTAAACTCATCCCGGGACACGGCGGTATTATGGACAGATTTGACAGTGTGATTTTTATCACTCCCGCCATCTATTTCCTGGCACTATTATTTATACGTTAAAAGAATAAGCCTTCCCTTTGGGAAGGAAATAATAAAGCCTTCCCCTTTGGGGCGCACGACATCCGGGGGATGTCGGTTCTGCGCGGACCGGAGCGGAGCGAAGACAGGTGGCGCGAAGCGCCGGATGAGGGGAAAATCATTACGAGGTAAATTTATGAGAAAAATTGTACTACTCGGTTCAACCGGTTCCATAGGAACGCAGACTCTTGACGTTGCAAGAGCCAATCCCGACGGTCTTAAAATTGTCGGCATAGCTGCAAACAGAAGCGTTGACAAGGTTGAACAGCAGGTAAGGGAATTCAGACCCAAGTATGTGGCAATGTATGATGAGGATGCCGCAAAGGACCTCAAGATAAGACTATCCGATATGCCTGTTAAGATATTATCCGGTATGGACGGACTTGTTGAAATATCACAGGTAGAGGAAGCAGATACGGTTCTTACGGCTGTTGTCGGCATGATTGGCATACGTCCAACTATGGCAGCAATTGAAAGCGGCAAGGACATAGCGCTTGCCAACAAAGAGACGCTCGTCACCGCAGGTCATATCATTATGCCTCTTGCGGAGAAAATGAACGTGAAGATCCTTCCCGTTGACAGTGAGCACAGTGCGATTTTTCAATCACTTAACGGCGAGCCGAAAAGCAAACTCGAGAAGATACTTCTTACGGCATCGGGCGGTCCCTTCAGAGGGAAAAAGCGCGAAGAACTTACAACCATGACAGTGGATGATGCTTTAAAGCATCCCAACTGGGATATGGGCGTAAAGGTTACAATCGATTCCGCATCCCTTGTAAATAAGGGCCTTGAGGTTATGGAAGCAAGATGGCTTTTTGATGTATCACTTGATCAGATACAGGTTATCATTCAGCCTCAGAGCATAATCCATTCAATGGTACAGTTCGTTGACGGAGCTGTAATGGCACAGCTTGGCGTTCCGGATATGAAGCTGCCTATTCAGTATGCACTTTTCTATCCCGACAGAATGCCTATGGATGAAAAGAGGCTAGATTTCTTTGAGCTTTCTCAGATTACTTTTGAGAAGCCCGATACGGATACTTTCCTTGGATTAAAACTGGCTTATGATGCTGCCAGAGCAGGCGGAAGTATGCCTACAGTATTCAACGCGGCCAATGAGATGGCTGTTAAGAAGTTCGTAAACAGGGAGATTAAATTCCTTGATATTTACGAGATGATTTCGAGTGCGATGTCTCACCATCAAAAAATTGAGAACCCTAATCTTGAGGAGATTCTCATGGCTGAGGCTGACACTTACAAATATCTGGAGAATAAATAAATGCTTGTTAGTTTAATAATCTTTTTTGTAATTTTCGGAATACTTGTCACCACCCATGAACTGGGCCATTTCCTTATTGCCAAGGCAAACGGCATAAGAGTTTTGGAATTCATGATAGGAATGGGACCTGCGATTTTTAAAAAGCAGAGAGGTGAGACATTATATAGCATAAGGCTTATCCCTTTCGGCGGAGCCTGCAGATTTGAAGGCGAGGATGATATAGACGGAGAAGATCATGGTTATGATGAGCGTTCTTTCCCCAATGCTAATGTATGGGCTAGAATCGCGGTACTCTTCGGAGGTCCCTTCTTCAATTTCATCACTGCAATTATTCTTGCGGTAGTTGTAGTTGCCAATTCACCCTGGGCATTCCCGGTGGTATCAGGTATCACGGATGAGAACTCCGCAGCTGCAGAGGCAGGACTTCAGGAGGGAGACCTCATTGTAAAAGTCGACGGCGAAAGAATTCATCTTGCTTCCGAAGTTACACTCATATCTCAGTTCAGTAAGGGCGGAGTTATGCAGATCGATTACGAGCGCGATGGACAGCTCTATCACACAGATCTTACTCCTCACTATGATGAGGAGCAGGGCAGATACTTTATGGGAATCTACCTCGGAAAATATGAGAGGGTTACAGGACCCAAGGTTCTTGCCTATGCGTGGTACGATGTCCTTTATTACTTTAAATCTACTTACAGAAGTCTTGCACTTTTGATACAGGGAAGATTGTCACTTGGTGACGTGTCTGGTCCTGTCGGAATGGTGAAAATTGTTGACGATACCTACGAAGCGGTAAGCCCGTATGGATTATCTTCAGTTATACTTACAATGCTTGAACTTTTGATACTGTTATCCGTTAACCTCGGAGTGATGAACCTCCTTCCGCTTCCCGCATTGGACGGTGGAAGACTTGTGTTCCAGTTCGTCGAGGTACTTCGCGGAAAGCCCGTTCCGAGAGAGAAGGAAGGCATGGTTCACCTCGTCGGAATGGTAGTACTTATGGCCTTCATGCTTGTTGTAGTCATAAGTGACGTATCTAAATTCATGAAGTAAGGAGGCATTCATGACATATCGAGATAACACGAAAGTAGTTCACATCGGTAACAAGGTAATCGGCGGTGGCAATCCGATCATGATCCAGTCCATGACCAACACACCCACTGAGGATGTGGAGAAAACCGTAGCGCAGATACTTGCTCTTGAGGCGGCAGGTTGTGACATCGTTCGCAGCACAGTTCCGAATCAGGAAGCGGCAAATGCCATTAAAGAGATAAAGAAGCGCATACATATTCCGCTGGTGGCAGATATCCATTTTGATTACAAAATGGCGATTGCAGCTATGGAGAATGGCGCAGATAAGATAAGAATAAATCCCGGAAATATCGGTTCAAAGGATAGAATTGAAGCAGTTGTTAAAACCGCGAAGGAGAGGAACATCCCCATCAGAGTCGGTGTTAACAGCGGTTCCCTTGAAAAGGAACTTGTGGAAAAATACGGCGGCGTAACAGCAGAGGGCCTTGTGGAGAGTGCTCTTGATAAGGTTGGAATTATCGAGGACTTCGGCTATGACAACCTTGTTATCAGCATCAAATCTTCCAACGTTATGCTTTGCGTAGATGCACACAAAAAGCTCGCAGAAAAGACAAATTATCCGCTTCATGTAGGAATTACAGAGGCAGGAACTCTTTACGGAGGAAATATCAAGTCTTCTATCGGACTTGGAATTATCCTTAACGAGGGCATCGGCGATACAATCCGCGTATCCCTCTCAGGCGATCCTACAGAGGAGATTCGCACTGCCAAAATGATACTTAAGACACTTGGCCTTAGAAAGGGCGGAATTGAAGTGGTTTCCTGTCCCACATGCGGAAGAACCAAGATTGACCTCATTGGACTTGCCAATGAAGTTGAGAAGATGGTTCAGGAATTCCCGCTTGATATCAAGGTTGCGGTTATGGGCTGCGCAGTAAACGGCCCCGGTGAAGCCAGGGAAGCAGATATCGGAGTTGCCGGCGGTATCGGTGAGGGACTTCTTATCAAACGCGGCGAAGTAATTAGAAAAGTTCCGGAGGCTGAGCTCATCAGCGCCCTGCGCGATGAACTTGTTCATTGGAACGATTAATATATCGAAAGAGACCAACGTATGAGAAAACCATTCTTGGAGGTTTTCCAGACCTTAAAACTGGACCAACACACAAAAGAAGAACTGTCAGATGTGCAGGTTGAGAAAATATCCACCACCGAGAAAAAGGATCTCGTACGCATCTATTTATCCAGCAACCGTCTTATCGAAAAGGCGGATGTTGTAAAGGCAGAGAAGGAAATTAAAAATCAGCTTTTCAAGGAGACCAACCTGAAGGTCAAGATTTATGAAAGGTTCTTTCTCTCTGCACAGTACACACCCCAGAATCTTCTGGAGATGTACAAGGACAGTATTCTGCTGGAATTCAAGAACTATGATCCAATAGAATATACGATTTTAAAATCCGCGGACTTCTCGTTTCCTGAATCAGACCGAGTGGAACTGATTCTCGAGGAGTCTGTTATTGCTGAGAAAAAATCTGAAGATATACAGCGCATTTTGGAAAAAATCCTGAATGAACGCTGCGGTTTTGCTGTGAAAATGGGCATCACCTATAAGAAGGCGACTGCTAAAAAGAAGGAAATAGATTATTCCAAGGAAACTTCAAAGCTTGCCAAGAGACTTGAAGAGGCCGAGGAGAGATCCGAGCAGAAGCACAAGGAAAAGGAAGAAGCAGCTGCTGCAAAGAAAGCAAAGGCAGAGGGAGCAGCTTCCGGAGAAAGTGCAGGAAAAGATGCTTCAAAGAATTCCCAGCAATCAGCCGGCAGCAAATTTGGCGGCAGTAAATTTGGTGGTGGCAGCAAGTTTTTCAAAAAGGGCACCGGCGCTGGATTCAAGCGCTCCGACGATCCCAATGTCATCTACGGAAGAGACTTCGACGAAGAGACCATCTCCATGGAAGAAATCGTGGGTGAGATGGGTGAAGTTACTGTCAGAGGAAAAATCATTAACTATGACAGACGAGACATCCGTAATGAGAAGGCTATTCTCATTTTCGCAATGACTGATTTTACCGACACCATTACTGTTAAGCTTTTCGCAAAACAGGAGAATGTGCCTGAGCTTGAGAAGGATATTAAGCCCGGTGCATTCCTTAAGGTGCGCGGAATTGCCATGGTTGATAAGTTCGATCATGAGGTATCAATTCAGAGCGTTGCCGGAATCCGCAAGATACCAGACTTTACCGTAAAGCGCGTTGATGAAGAGGAAGTAAAAAGAGTTGAGCTTCACTGTCACACCAAGATGTCCGATATGGACGGAGTGTCTGAGGTAAAGGACATCGTCAAGCAGGCCTACAAGTGGGGCATGCCCGGAATTGCCATCACAGACCACGGCGTAGTTCAGGGCCTTACCGATGCGAACCATGCCTGGGAGGATCTCTGGAGCGCGGAAAAAGCAAAACGCAAGGAGGCGGGTGACAAGAATCCCGACAGACAGGACTTTTTCAAGGTAATCCAGGGTGTCGAGGGCTACCTCGTAGACGACTTAAAAGAGATAGTAATTAACAACAAGGGGCAGAAGCTTGAGGGCTCCACCTTTGTAGTATTCGATATAGAAACAACGGGCTTTTCGCCTGTGAACAACAAGATAATTGAGATAGGCGCAGTAAAGATGAAGGATGGAGAGATTCTGGATCGTTTTTCGGAATTTATCGATCCTCTTGAACCCATACCCTTCAGAATCACCAAGCTCACCAGCATAACCGATGACATGGTAATCGGCTGTCCCACAAGGGATGAGATTATCCCTAAGTTCGTGGAGTTCTGCGGCGACGCTATTCTTGTGGGACATAATGTCAGCTTCGATATCAGCTTTATCAATGAAAACTGTAAGCAGCTTGGCATCGACGTTGACTACACAACTGTTGATACCATGGGACTTTCGAGGGCGTTTTATCCAAACCAGGCAAAGCATAACCTTGATGCACTTTGTAAGACACTGGGTGTTGTCAATGAACACCATCACAGAGCGGTTGATGATGCTGAGTGTACTGCCAAAATTTTCCAGAAGTTCATACCGATGATTCAGAATGAAGGCGCGGACGACCTCACCAAGGTCAACGACCTCGGAGCATCGACACCGGATCTTGTAAAGCACCTCAGGACACACCACATCATTCTTCTTGCCAAGAATACGGTGGGACGTGTGAACCTGTATACGCTTATAAGTAAGTCCCACGTCGACTATTTTGCCAGATTCCCGAGAATTCCCAAGAGCGAATTGATCAAGCACAGGGAGGGACTTATTATCGGTTCGGCCTGCTGTGCGGGAGAGCTCTACGGCGCTGTTGTCGAGGGGCGCGCTGAGGATGAGATAGCAAAAATTGTAGACTTCTATGATTATCTGGAAATCCAGCCGGTTGCCAACAACCATTTCATGGTGGACTCAGAACGCTATGAGGATATAAACTCGGATGATGATATTCGTGAAATAAATAAGAAAATCGTTAAGCTCGGCGAGCAGTACAACAAACCGGTTGTAGCAACCTGTGATGCACATTTCCTTAATCCCGATGATGAGATTTACAGAACCGTCATAATGGCGGGAAAAGGAATGGCAGACGAGGAACCGGCTCCGCTTTTCGTGCGCACGACTGCTGAGATGATGGCGGAGTTTGATTATCTGGGAGCTGCCAAGGCCAGAGAGGTTGTAATAGAAAACACCCGGGACATTGTGAAGAGATGCGACAGTATTTCCCCTGTCCGCCCCGACAAGTGTCCGCCTGTCATCGAGGATTCTGACGGTATTCTTACCAGAATCTGTTATGACAAGGCTCACGAAATATACGGTGAAAATCTCCCTGAGATAGTTGAGGAGAGACTTGAGAGAGAACTGAATTCAATCATAAAGAACGGCTTCGCGGTTATGTATATTATTGCGCAGAAGCTGGTTTGGAAGTCCGTGGAGGACGGGTATCTGGTTGGTTCCAGAGGTTCCGTAGGATCTTCTTTCGTTGCGTTTGCATCGGGAATTACCGAGGTTAATTCCCTCTCACCGCACTATGTGTGCCCGAAGTGCAAATACAGCGATTTTGATTCTGAAGAAGTATTGAAATACGGCGGTAATTCAGGCTGTGACATGCCTGATAAGCGCTGTCCAAAGTGCGGTCATATGATGGATAAGGACGGTTTCGACATTCCTTTTGAAACCTTCCTTGGATTCAAAGGAGATAAGGAGCCCGATATCGACTTGAACTTTTCCGGAGAATATCAGTCTAAGGCGCATAAGTATACCGAGGTTATTTTCGGTTACGGCCAGACCTTCAGAGCCGGAACAATTGCTGGTCTTGCGGATAAGACTGCCTATGGCTTTGTTAAGAAGTATTATGACGGTATCGGCGTCGGCAAGAGAAGATGTGAGATCGACAGAATTACTCAGGGCTGCATCGGTATTAGACGAGGAACAGGTCAGCATCCCGGCGGTATCATAGTACTTCCCGTGGGAGAGGATATTAACTCCTTTACACCGGTTCAGCACCCCGCTAATGATATGACGACGGCGACCATCACGACGCACTACGATTATCACTCAATCGACCACAACCTGCTAAAGCTTGATATTCTCGGACACGATGATCCGACGATGATAAGATTCCTTCAGGATTGTACCGGACTTGATCCCAAGACGGTGCCGCTTGATGATAAGAATGTCATGGAACTTTTCATGAGTACGAAGTCGCTCAACATCACGCCTGACCAGATAGGCGGGACAAAGCTTGGATGTCTCGGACTTCCCGAGTTTGGAACCGATTTTGCTATGAACATGGTTATCGATGCGCAGCCGACATCGCTGTCTCACCTTATTCGTATTTCCGGTCTGTCACACGGAACCGACGTATGGCTTGGAAATGCGCAGACCCTTATTCAGGAAGGCAAGGCTACAATCGATACCTGTATCTGCTGCCGTGATGATATCATGATCTACCTGATCCAGAAGGGACTTGATAAGTCTGAGTCCTTCAAGATCATGGAGGCGGTTCGTAAGGGAAAAGTTGCCAAGGGTAAGGAGAGCAACTGGGAAGCCTGGAAAAATGATATGAAGGAGCATGATGTTCCGGATTGGTACATCTGGTCCTGCGAGAAGATTAAGTACATGTTCCCAAAGGCGCACGCTGCAGCATATGTTATGATGGCGTGGCGTATAGCTTACTTCAAGGTTTATGTACCTCAGGCCTTCTATGCGGCATGGTTCTCGATAAGAGCTAAGGCGCTGAACTATGAGCACATGTTCCAGGGTGAAGGCACTCTTCACATGTGGATGACTGAATACAGAAACAAGGGCGATGAGATGACTAACGCCGAGCAGAACGAGCTCGCAGCCATGAGACTTGCGGAAGAGATGTACGAGCGTGGCATCGAAGTTATGCCTATCGATATCTTCAAGGCAGCCTCCAGATCTTTCACAGTCTGGGGTGACAAGATAATGCCCAGCCTTCTTAGTATCGACGGCCTTGGTGAAAAAGCTGCCGACCAGATCGTAGAAGCAGTTAAGGACGGTCCCTTCATTTCAAAGGACGACTTTAAACAGCGCACCAAGTGCCCTCAGGCAGTTGTCGACAAAATGGCTGAAATGGGACTTCTCGGAGATATTCCCGAGTCCAACCAAATCAGTATCTTTGACTTCATGATGGGAGGTTGATTGAGAGAATAAATGAAATAGGTTTATGCTATATCAAAATACGAGTAACTATTTACGGTATGATGATAAAAGCATAAACCTATTTTTATAAAATTATGAAAATGGATTTACCAAAAACTAAAAGAAGATAAAAAATATGCGGTATAATAATAAAAAAGCCAAATTACAAACAAAGCAACAAAACAGTTAAAACAAAGCGGTAAAACCTAATAACCAAGAAGCATAAGAGAAAGAAATCCAAAGAGCAAGATGTTATAAGATCAAGTATTATAAAAATATTCGTTTCAAGCTTCCTTTTGCACATCCCACTTTACCGCCATCCATCAGATATTTCTTCATGTTTCTTTGAAGAGTAGTGTTTTCTGGGAGAGATTTTAGCCATAGAGATTCAGTACTATTATTTAATATCTGATGCCTGAGCTGCTCATTTGATCCTTGCTGTTCAAGCTGCCCGTCTGCTATTTTCCTCTCAAACTTATCTTGATTAGTAAGACTCTCTATCTGTCCGCCCGCCAGCTGATATACCCACTCTAGGAAATCCATGGGCTCAGGATCAACTTCATCAATATCAAATGCATTCTGGAATCGTATGATACGCGAATCAGGAGACAACAACTCCTTCAAAGCAGGAGACAAAAGCCAACTATCAAGCAGAATTGTATCTGAATCTACTTCCGGAAAATACTTCCAGAAGAACTCTTTTGCATCAGTAACAGAACTGTTCAACAGCTCAGCTTCAAGTCGAGCATCCGACGGAATGTGCATACTGAGAGAACTACTATCTTCTACCAGTTCATATTCCAGCTCACCAATTCTGAAAAGCTTTGCTTCCGCCTGCCTTGTGGTCCAGAAGGCTCTGTCATAGCCGTAGCTTTCATAGGAAGTATGATACTCATTTACAAATCTTGAAAAACACCCCATCGTCGCTAGGAATATCTCTTCGGGAAAAAGCCTCCATGCATCGTTTTCTCTGCTTCTTACAGATATCAGAAGATGTTCGGTAAGACTCTTTACTCCTGGAAGCGTTTCCTCACCTGTTTTTGCACATAAAATGACAGCATCCAAGACTTCATCAGGCATGCTGATTTTTTGAAGAAGTGACAGTAATGAGGATTCTTCATTTTGTATTGGGCTTGTTCTTGTTTCCAATATTTTTAGTCTCCATTCTATGGATTTTTTTATTCTATCCCCAAATTTCCTTTATAAGCTAATGGCTGAATTGATATACCGGACTTGGCTATTTCATAATAACGACTTTTTATAAACTATATTTCAAAACAATCACATCATGATAATATATCTATATAACTAAATTAATCTACGAAGTAGATATAGTCAAATGACTTACTGAATCAGATTCGTGTTGAATAATACTTCAAGAAGATGATTTATGGAAGATTATTTGCCGGGGGTTGCGCTTATTATGCTCCGAAATACCAAGATAATGGGAAAACATAGAATATCTGGGTACAAGACTTTTTGTTGTTTACCAATATAATTGTAGCTTCACATTTATCATGGTATAAGAAGTAGCAATTGCTACCAAGAAAAAGACCAAATGGCAAATATCTTGGTAAAAAATCAGCAAGTCATTACCAAGAAAAACACTAAATAACAAATATATGGGTACAAATCAAACAAGTTACAGCCAAGAAAAAAAGAAAACAACATATATCTGGGTAAAGGTCATACAAAAGTATACCAAGATAAACAAAAATTAAAGGAAATCTTGGTAGCAACCATCAAAAAGAGTACCAAGAAAATTGCAAATCAATTCTTTTCTTGGTAATAACCGACATACATCAAGAAAAACATTATCGCTAAAAAACTCACATCAAGAAAAATATAGATTAACCATGAAAGAAAGGAGCCTCCATGAGTATCACAAAACTTCGAGAACTGGGTGTTATGGTAGATTGCTCGAGAAATGCAGTCATGAACATACCGGCATTAAAGGAACTCATAAAAATATGTCATGAATTTGGCTATGACTACATAGGGCTCTATACCGAGGACACCATCGAGGTGACAGGTGAGCCATACTTTGGACATCAAAGAGGGCGCTATACGAGAGAAGAAATACAGGAAGCCGATACCTATGCGCATAGCCTTGGCATGGAGCTTCGACCTTACATACAGACGCTTGCACACATCAACCAGATTACCGGATACACGGAATACAGCGAATGCATAGATGTTAATGACATCTTGCTTGTTGGGAATCCGCGCACGGAACAACTAATCGACAATATCTTTAAAACCGTCTCCGAGACTTACTCTACACGAAAAGTGAATATCGGGATGGATGAAGCTCACATGGTGGGACTTGGAAAATATCTTGAACTTCACGGCTATCGGAACAGGGTTGATATCATCCTTGAACACCTTGAGCTAGTTGTGAAAATATGCAAAAAGTACGGCTTGCAACCCCAGATGTGGAGCGACATGTTTTTCAGACTTCTTACAGCTGGAGCATATGGAACGGAAAACAGCGAAGCTGCCAAGGAACTATCTGAAAATCTGTCCAAAATTAAAATTCCTGACGGACTTGAGCTTGTCTATTGGGATTATTACAGCACAGATGAAAAGCACTATGAGATGATCCTGGACCAGCATAAGGCTCTCACCTCGAATACCTCATTTGCAGGCGGTGCCTGGAGATGGATGGGCTTTGCGCCTTACAATTCCTACAGTCTTCTTATTACAAAGGCGGCAATAAAAGCCTGTCTTTCAAAAGATATCGATTCCGTAGCCATGACTGCCTGGGGAGATGACGGCACGGAGTGCAGTATTTTTGCGGTACTGCCTGTGCTCTATGAAGCTCCAAGACTTGGCGGAAAACTACCTACTGACAACAATTCCGGTTCCAAGGAAGACAAAGTGCAAACATTTACAGCCATCACCGGTTACACGCTTGAAGAATTCATGCTCCTTGACCTTGTTAATCCAAACTGCGAAGGTAAAAAGAAAAACAACCTCTCCAAGATACTGCTTTTTAACGATCCGTTGCTTGGCTCCTTTGACAGCCTTGTTCCGGACGGCATCTCTTCTTACTATGAAAAAACTGCCCAGAAACTTTTCGATGTAACCCGAAAAGGTGAGCGTCGCTTTGACCATATTTTTGATTCAATGGGAAAGCTCTGCTTGGTATTAGCACATAAAGCAGACTTTGGATGCAGACTTAGAAAGGCCTACCAGGCAAACAACACACAAACGTTAAAAGTCATAGCAAAAGAAATCCCGCAAATAATCAATCTCCTCGATGCTTTCTATGAAGCCTTCAGAAAGCAGTGGCTCTATGAAAACAAATCTTACGGCTTCGAAGTGCAGACGGTCCGCATCGGGGGATTAAAACAACGCCTGGCGGACATAGCACTATACCTGGATGACTACCTTGGCGGAAGACTGGACAAAATTCAGGAACTCGAAACAGAAACTCTGCCTGTTGGCTACATTCTCGAAGGAGCCTCAGCAAACGAGGCTGAATTTAGCAGTTATCAGAAACTTGTAACCACAAGTAGACTTTCATGGTGATTGTTTTCATAAAACTTTAATTTGAGCATTTTGTTTGCACGATAGTATACTTATATTACGGAATTTTGATAATGAATAACTATGTTCACTAAAAGCATCAACGTGATTTAGGGGGCAATGAAGCATTATGTTCATGAACATGAAAAGGGCCAAGCTGACGGCTTGGGGAATGGCAATCTGCTTTTTGCTGATTCATGTACTTATGATCAGTATTTTTATTCAGTGCGGCGTTACGCCAATGGCGAAGTTTAACGTGTTCAGCATTGTCTTTTATATTTTTATGCTTTTCGTTGTTTATAAAGAGTGGCTGCAACTCTATGCGGTCGCTGTTTACCTGGAAGTTGCGGCTCACATGGTGCTTGCGGCGCTGCTCACCGGGTGGGGCAGTGGTTTTCAGATCACTCTTATAGGCATGAATGTTCTGGCATTTTTTGCTGAATACACGGGGAGAACTCTGAAACTGAAATACATACGTATGATGCCGATGTGCATACTTGGCATGATCTTTTATCTCTCCGTATATGTGTATCTACACTTTAATCCCGCGCCGTATGCCCTCCCTGAGAAGGCGGAATTCTGGCTTTCGATACTATGGGGCGTTATCGTTTTTGTAATCAATCTGTTCGTGTTACAGTTCCTCGTTATAATAGCCAATAAATCGGAGGAACAGCTCGAATATCAGCTTTCTCATGATAAGCTCACAGGCCTTCCCAACAGATATTATCTGACTAATCACCTTGATACGCTTCAAAATGGAAAAGAGGATTATTGGATAGCGATTTCCGACATAGACGATTTTAAGAAGGTTAATGATACCTATGGACACAACTGCGGAGACTATGTTCTGAAAACTGTTGGCGAAATATTGTCCGACAGAGGAGCGCTGTGCTGCAGATGGGGCGGAGAGGAATTCCTGTTTGTCGCGAAAACATCCGAAATACCCAATGCCTATGAGTTTTTGGAGAAAATCAGGAAAGAGATTGAAAAGCAGGATTTTGATTACGAGGGAGTGCCGTTTAAAGTTACGATGACTTTCGGGGTATCAGCTTCAGAAGGGAAAAGAGTACATGATATAATTCATGATGCCGACGAGAAACTGTATCTTGGAAAACACAGTGGAAAAAACAGAGTAATAACTTCAAGGTATTCAGTGGAAAATCCTATTTTGGAGATTCAGGATCCGCTCACTCGTGTTAAGAACAAAGTCGCTTTTGAAAAGACAGAGGAATCTTTGAATCTGGATATACAGCACGGAGCAGCCAATTTCGGAATAGTTTTGATCAGCCTTAAAAATGTGGATGAGATTAATAAAAAGCATGGACAGGATAAGGGCGATGAGTATATCTTAGGTTCATGCAAGTTAATTTGCGGAGTTTATATCAACTCCCAGGTTTACAGAATTAAGCCGACAGAATTTGTTGTTGTCATAACGGGCAGCGATTACTATGCGCGCGGTGAACTGATGGCTGATCTTTCGGACGCATTCAAGAGATCGACTGATAGCAGCGATAATAATCCCTGGCACAGATATGAGGCTTCTATCGGGATGGCCGTATATAATGAAAATTCCAAAGACGTCTCGGAGGTTTTAAATCGAGCGAGGAGTCGGTTTTGAAAGGAATGTAACAATGATTGAAAAAATAAAAAATATTGCACGTAGGGCCGGAGACATAATGAAAAAGGCCGAGCGTCCCAAAATAATGGAAAAGGCCGGGCATGCCAATTTTTGCACAGAGACGGATGAAAAAATCCAGGCGTTTCTTATAGAGAAGTTGCAGGAAGTTCTTCCCGAAGCACAATTTCTGGGTGAGGAAGACGGTCAGGACGTGTTCTCATCAAAAATGGAAAAGGGCTACTGTTTTGTGCTCGATCCGATAGACGGAACCTCCAATTTTATCTATGAATACAGACCGTCAGTGGTTTCTATAGGCCTTTTGAAGGATGGAAAACCGCATATGGCAGTAATCTATAACCCGTTTGATGACATGATGTTTTCAGCACAGGCGGGACAGGGCGCTTACATGAACGGCGAAAGAATAATGTCCACAGAGGCGCCGCTTTCAGATTCTCTGGTGGTATTTGGCACAGCGCCTTACTACGCGGGGCTTCAGGAGAGAACCTTCGAGATAGCAAAGAAGATTCTGCCTCTTTGCGTAGATCTTCGAAGATCCGGAACCGCGGCGTGGGATATGTGCTGCGTTGCTCTTGGCAGATGCGCTTTATATTTCGAGATGAGAGTGCAGCTTTGGGACTATGCTGCGGCTGCGCTTATCGCACAGGAAGCCGGTTGCACGATTACGGATATTGATGGAAAACCGCTCGAATTCAGGGGCCCCACCTCTGCACTTTGCAGGGCGAGAGGAATCAAGGAGATTCCTGAGTGCTTTTTATAAAAAAGCAAAAGGGAGGAAGTATGACATTTTCAGATGACTTCGTAATAAGCTCAATGGATGATCTTATGGCCATCATCGATGAAATGGGTTTTGTTCCGTTTTTCGAAAATGAGATAGAGGGCTTTTCAATTGAGGAGCACATTGATCCGAAATGTTGGTACGGCGGAAGTGACAGCTTCTGGGATGCCTGGGAGTGGAAGGGTCCCGTCATCAATAAGATGAAGTGCGCCTACGGGAAATTCCTTAAAGGCAAGGCTATGTATATCAGCTCCAAGTGGTTTCCGGATTTTGCTAATTTTCGCAGAGACGGCTATGATTTCGATGCCAGATATGATGACGGACTTGCATCATACCACGACAAGGAACTGTTCGAGCTGATAGATGCCAATGCACCGATTCTCTCAAAACCGCTGAAGAAGCTCGGCGATTACGGTAAGGGTGGCAAGAAGGGCTATGATACCATGATCACAAGACTTCAGAAGCAGTGCTATATAATTACCAGTGACTTCAAGTACGCGACAGACAAGTTTGGCAATCAGTACGGCTGGGGAATAGCAGAGTATTCAACTCCCGAGAAATTTTTCGGCAAAAAGTTCAGAGACAAAGTCTACAAAAGAACACCCGAGGAATCCTACGAAAAGATTCTCGGGCAGTTTTCAAAAATCCTCCCAGAGGCAGATGAAGCCAGTATACGGAAAATATTAAAATAGACAATAAAAAATCCAAACTACTTGGTAGTTTGGACGATAGGGTTGGGCTGTTTACACAGTCAGTAGCTCGTAGCGGAATCGAACCGCTGATTCTGCCGTGAGAGGGCAGCGTCTTAGCCGCTTGACCAACGAGCCATATTGTTTTTGTTGTCGCCTTTCGTTTGGCGACTTGATTATATTATTACAACTTCCAAAATAATGCAAGTACTTTTTTGAAAAAAATTAAAAAAAATTTCAAAAGGCAAAAAATGTTATTGCAACAATTAGGAATTAAAAAGCAAAAAGTGTAATGCCAAGATAGACAAAAAACATTATAATTATCATTGTGCGATAGTGTCGTTGGGGATGATTTTTCACCGGGACATATGGCATGAAAAAAGTAAAAAAAGACACAAAAGAAATTGGGAGGTTACATATGCTTTACATAGGTGTAGATCTTGGAACATCATCGGTTAAGCTTGTACTCATGGATGAGACAGGTAAGATTCACGGCACAGCCACAAGGGAGTATCCTTTATATTTCCCGCAGCCCGGTTGGTCAGAGCAGAAGCCTGAGGATTGGTACACACAGGCAGTAGAGGGACTTAAGGAGCTTCTTAAGGATGTTGATAAGTCACAGGTTGCCGGCATCAGCTTTGGCGGACAGATGCACGGACTTGTTATTCTTGATGAGAATGATAACGTTATCCGTCCCGCAATCCTTTGGAATGACGGCAGAACTCAGAAACAGGTAGATTACCTTAATAACGAGATCGGTAAGGATAAGCTTTCCGAGTACACAGCAAATATTGCTTTCGCTGGATTCACTGCTCCAAAGATTCTCTGGATCAAGGAGAACGAGCCTGAGAACTTCAAGAAGATTAAGAAGATAATGCTTCCCAAGGATTATCTTGCATATAAATTCACAGGAACTTTCTGCACAGATTACTCTGATGCATCAGGAATGCTCCTTCTTGACGTTAAGAACCGCAAGTGGTCTGAAGAGATGTGCAAGCTTTGCGACATCACTACAGATATGCTTCCGGGGCTCTATGAGAGTTATGAGAAGGTTGGCGAGCTCACAGCAGAGCTTTCTTCCGAGCTTGGACTTAAGAGCGGCGTAGTTGTGGCAGCAGGCGCAGGCGACAACGCAGCAGCTGCTGTTGGAACAGGTACAGTAGGTAACAACAAGTGCAACATTTCACTTGGTACCAGCGGAACAATTTTCATGTCCTCCAACAACTTCGCAGTGGATAGCAATAATGCGCTTCATTCCTTCGACCATGCGGACGGACACTTCCATCTCATGGGCTGCATGCTCAGCGCAGCAAGCTGCAACAAGTGGTGGAATGATGAGATTCTTAAGACCAAGGATTATGCAGCAGAGCAGAAGGGTATTGAGAAGCTTGGCGAGAACCACGTATTCTTCCTTCCTTACCTTATGGGTGAGAGATCTCCCTGGAATAATCCGAATGCCCGCGCTACCTTTACAGGCATTACAATGGATACCACAAGAGAGGATATGACTCAGGCAGTGCTCGAGGGCGTTGCTTTTGCTACAAGAGATATGTACGAAGTTGCCAAGAGCATCGGCGTTAAGCCCGAGAGAACTATGATCTGCGGCGGTGGTGCTAAGAGTCCTCTCTGGAGAAAAATGATTGCGAACATTCTTAATATAGAAGTAGATGTTCCTGTTTGTGAAGAGGGACCCGGCATGGGCGGCGCTATGCTTGCCATGGTTGCATGCGGTGCTTACGCAAGTGTTGAGGATGCTGCGGCTGCTATCGTTAAGGTTGATAAGACCGAGAAGCCCGATCCCGCTCTTGTAGAGAAGTATGAGGCAAGATATCAGCAGTTCAAGAACATTTATCCTGCACTCGCTGACACTTTTGATAAGATTATCTGAACGTATTGACGGGACGAGGTTTATTGGTATAATTAGTCTCGTAAACAAAAACAAGCAGAGTAGAATCCGGTGCGTTAAGTGCCATCTGGACAGGGACTGCCAGAAGGACGAAGGGCAACCGCGGTGTCGGATTCGGTTCCCACTGTAGCATATCGAATGTGTTGTAATTTCAGACACCTCCTTGTGCATACTGTGGAATGCATTAGGAGGTGTTTTTATGCAGAAAAATGTAACAGTTAATGAAGCAAATGAGATCAGTGTAAACAGATGGCTCAGATCCCTGAATGAGTTCAAGAGCCTACGAAACGTAGTGTTTTGTGGAATGATGGCTGCTGTAGCGATTATCCTCGGCTATGTAGCCACCATCAGAATCGGTCAGTTTATCAGAATCGGTTTCTCGGGACTCCCGAATCAGGTTGTAGACTATCTCTTCGGACCTGCGGTAGGTGCTATCTTCGGAGCGGCGCTTGATATCATCAAGTGGTTTTTACAGCCCTCAGGTGATTTCTTCCCGGGCTTTACAATCAGTGCGGCCCTTGGCGGAATCATCTATGGCTTCGCATTTTATAAAAAGAACATAACTCTTCCGAGAATCTTTGTGGCTCAGCTTATTGTCAAAGTCTTCGTAAATATCGGACTCAATTCACTCTGGCTCAAGATGCTCTACGATCAGGCGATAATTGCGATGCTTCCGGGAAGAGTATTATCCAATGCAATAATGCTCCCTATTGATACTTTTATCACTTATGCAATGCTCAAGGCTATAGAGAGAACAATCAAGCCTATGATGCAGGGACTTTGATGGATATGGGCTTTACACAATCTTTACTTGACAAAAAGCAGTAGCGGTGCTACATTACACTTGTAACTTAATAATAATTCAGACTAGAAGTGGACTTGCAAGAGTCCACTTTTTCTATGCAAGTGCATTTGTAAAGAAATTTATGCACGCTTGCGTAAGAGGAATATCCTATGTCCAGAAGAGAAGAAATAGAGAACAAGACAGAAGCTCTTCTTAAGCCGATAGCTGAGAAGAACGAAGTTCGAATCTACGACGTCGAATTTGTTAAGGAAGCGGGACAGTGGTACCTGCGAGCTTACATTGACAGAGATGGCGGAGTTGATATTAACAAATGCGTGGATGTCAGCCACGAGCTCTCCGATGCTCTTGATGAACACGACTTCATCGACGAAGAGTACATCCTTGAAGTCAGCAGCCCGGGACTTGGCAGAGCACTTAAAAAGGACAGACATTTTGAGAACAGCTTAGGCCAGGAGGTTGACGTCAAGCTTTACAAGGCTCAGGACGGCACCAAGGAATTCACCGGAAATTTAAAGAGCTACGATTCAGATACAATCACAATCGAAACTCCCACCGGAGACAAAACATTCATTAGAAAAGAAGTTTCAAGCGTTAAGCTTACGCTGGACTTTTAACATTAAATATGTATATTCACAAACTTTCATAGATCAAGGAGAAAAAAACTATGAGTAAAGAATTGATGGACGCACTCGATTTGCTTGAGAAGGAGAAGAACATAAGCAGAGATTCTCTGTTTGATGCTATCGAGAACTCACTCATCACTGCCTGCAAGAATAACTTTGGCAGAGCTGAGAACATCCGTGTTGAAGTTGATCGCGATACCTGCGATTTCAGATGCTTCGCTGACAAGGAAGTTGTTGAGCTCGAGGACGACGTAATGGATCCCCTTCTTGAGATCTGTCTTGATGATGCACATAAGATCGATCCTAAGGCGCAGATCGGCGATATTGTTGCGGTTTCACTTAATTCCAAGGAATTCGGACGTATCGCAACACAAAATGCGAAGAACGTAATCCTTCAGAAAATCCGCGAGGAGGAGAAGGACGCAATCTACAGCGAGTATTATGAGCATGAGCATGACATCGTTACAGGTGTAGTTCAGAGATTCATCGGTAAAAATATCAGCATCAACCTTGGTAAGGCTGACGCTATGCTCAATGAGAACGAGCAGGTTAAGACTGAGCACTATCGTCCCACAGAGCGTATCAAGGTTTACATTCTTGAAGTAAGAAATGGTAACAAGGGTCCCAGAATTCTTGTATCCCGTACACATCCCGATCTCGTTAAGAGACTCTTCGAGCAGGAAGTTGCTGAGATTCAGGATGGAACAGTTGAGATTAAGAGTATTGCCAGAGAAGCCGGCAATCGTACAAAGATTGCGGTTTATTCCAATAACCCCAACGTTGATGCGGTTGGTGCCTGCGTTGGCGTGAACGGAAGCAGAGTTAACCTTATCGTTGATGAGCTCAACGGTGAGAAAATCGATATCGTTAACTGGGATGAGAACCCCGGAAACCTTATTCAGAATGCACTTTCACCTGCAAAGATTGTTGCAGTTTTCGCTGATCCCGATGAGAAGAGCGCAAAGGTAGTTGTTCCTGATTACCAGCTCTCACTTGCAATCGGTAAGGAAGGCCAGAACGCAAGACTTGCTGCACGTCTTACAGGTTATAAGATTGATATCAAGAGTGAGACTCAGGCTAAGGATGCTCCCGGATTCCGCATTGAGGATTACATGGATGATGAGGAAGAGTACGATGAGTACGAAGAGGGTGAGTACGCCGAGGACGGAGAGTATGAAGAGGCTGAGTACGAGGAAGAGGCTGCAGCTGATGCTGAAGAAGAGACTTCCGAGGAAGAGTAATTACAGAATGCTTCGTTACTATATATAAAGGATAATTATGGAAAAAAAGAAACCTATGCGAAAATGCGTCGGTTGCGGAGAAAGCAAGGAAAAAGCGATGTTGATCCGCGTTATCCGGGATACGAACGGAGAGATTCATTTGGATCCGACCGGACGTGCGAATGGAAGAGGCGCTTATGTATGCAGGGATGCCGGGTGTCTTGAGAAGGCCATCAAGAGAAAAGGTCTTGAGAGATCACTTAAGGTCAGCATTCCGGAGGAAACTCTGGAACAGTTAAAGAAGGAGCTTGAGGTAAATGGATGAAAATAAAATTTACTCTCTGCTCGGATTATGTCAAAAGGCAGGAAAACTTGTAAGCGGTGAGTTTGCGGTTGAGAATGCCATAAAGAGCGGGAAAGCCTGTATGGTCATTGTGAGCAGCGATGCTTCAAATAATACGGGCAAGAAATTCCGGGATAAATGTGATTATTATGATGTGCCGTTTTTCATGTTTGGGGACAAAGAGAAGTTAGGACATGCGATCGGCAAAGAAGTTCGAACGAGTATTGCGATCACGGACATGGGATTTGCAAAAAGCTTTCAGAAGAACTTACGCGTAGATGAATTGTACGGAGGAAATGCGAATGTCGAAAATTAAAATATCCGAACTCGCTTCGGAACTTGGTGTTGAAAGTAAGGAGCTTGTGGCATACCTGCAGGAGCAGGGTGTTGAGGCTGCAAAGAGATCAACAAGTTCAGTCGAAGACGATGATGCGGAGAAGGTAAGGAAACACTTCGGAAGCGGAAAGGCAGATGCTAAAAAGGAGAAGGCTGAGGCTCCTGCAAAGGAAGTAAAAGAGCAGGCTCCTGCTAAAGAAGATGCGTCAAAAGCTGCATCTTCGTCCGATGATAAAAAGGCTCAGAAGCCCCTTAAGAAAAAGCCCGAAGGTGAAGGTGCGGTTAAAAAGAAGAAAAATATCATTTTTGTAACCAACCCCAATAACTCAAAGAGCGGCAATTTCCAGGGTAACCAGAATAATCAGAATCGCGGTACCCAGAATAAAAACCAGAACCGTGATAATAACAGAGGTGGTCAGAAGCAGGGTACATTTGCCCGTTCACAGAATGTATATCATCCGATTAAGCCTTTGACAGCACCGTCACAGCTTGAGTCTTATAACACAGATATACCTAAATATCAGGAGACTGCAGCAAAGCCTGCTAAGGCAGAGACACCTAAAACAGAACCTGCTAAGAAGCCCGTACAGGCAGCAGAGACACCTGCAAAGCCTGTGGCAGCAGAGGCACAGCAGAAGCCTCAGACTGAGAATCGTGAGAACCGTGTAAACCGTGAGAATCGCGATAACCGTGAGAACCGTGAGAACAGAGGCGGAGAACTCAGAAGAGGAGAAGGAAGAGATCAGGGCGGCCAGCAGCGAAGAGGCTCTCAGAACGACAGAAGAGGTGCAGCTCAGGGTGCTCCTCGTCAGAATATGGGCGGAGCAAGACCCGGACAGGGCGCACAGGGAAGACCCGGCGACCGTCAGCAGGGCAAAGGAAAAGATTTTGCAAAAGGACAGGGAAGAGGCGGATTTGACGCAGCTCCCATGAACGAAGGCGGTAAGGGCGAAGGAAAGAGACGCTCCGGCCAGGATAAGGATAAGAGATCTAAGAAAGATCATATTTATGAAGAGAATGAAGAGATGATGCCCAGAAGTAAGAGGGTTGGTCGCTTCATTAAGCCTGAAGTTAAAAAGGTAGAGGAGCCTGAGGAGCAGATCAAGGTTATCACAATTCCTGAAAAGCTTACGATCAAGGAACTCGCCGATAAGATGAAGCTTCAGCCTTCAGCTATTATCAAGAAGCTTTTCATGGCAGGCCAGATCGTTACCGTTAACTCAGAGCTTTCATACGAAGATGCTGAGAATATCGCGATCGATTATGATATCATCTGCGAGAAGGAAGTTCAGGTAGACGTTATCGAGGAACTTCTTAAGGAGGAAGAGGAGGACGAGAGCCTTCTTACATCCAGACCCCCGGTTGTCTGCGTAATGGGTCACGTCGATCATGGTAAGACATCACTTCTTGATGCTATCCGTGACACAAGCGTTACTGATAAAGAGGCCGGTGGTATCACACAGCGTATCGGTGCTTATCAGATCAAGGTTCAGGATAGAAAGATCACCTTCCTTGATACACCCGGACACGAAGCTTTCACAGCTATGCGTATGCGTGGTGCAAATTCTACAGATATTGCAGTTCTCGTAGTTGCAGCGGATGACGGTGTTATGCCTCAGACAATCGAGGCTATCAACCATGCTAAGGCTGCAGGCGTTGAGATAATTGTTGCTGTCAACAAGATTGATAAGCCCAGTGCTAACGTTGACAGAGTTAAGCAGGAGATGACAGAGTACGGCCTTATTGCTACAGATTGGGGCGGATCAACAGAGTTTGTTCCCGTTTCCGCTAAGACCGGCGAGGGTATGGATGTGCTTCTTGACACAATCCTTATCACTGCTGACATCCTTGAGCTTAAGGCTAATGCAAACCGTGAGGCAAGAGGTCTTGTCCTTGAGGCTAAGCTTGATAAGGGTCGCGGCCCCGTTGCCAACGTACTTGTACAGAAGGGTACACTCCATGTGGGAGACTTCATTTCTGCAGGTGCATGCTCCGGTAAGGTTCGTGCGATGATAGATGACAAGGGTAAGAGACTTAAAGAGGCTAAGCCTTCACAGCCCGTTGAGATTCTCGGTCTTTCAGATGTTCCGGGAGCAGGAGAGGTATTCCTTGGACACCAGAGCGACAAGGAAGCTAAACAGTACGCTAATACATATCTTCAGCAGCAGAAGAAGGATCTTATCGAGGAGACTAAGGCTAAGATGTCACTCGATGATCTGTACTCCAAGATTGAGGAAGGTAAGTTAAAAGAGCTTGATATCATTATCAAGGCTGACGTTCAGGGTAGTGTGGAAGCTCTTAAGGCAAGTCTTCTTAAGCTTTCAAATGACGAGGTTGTTGTTAAGGTTATCCACGGCGGTGTTGGTGCCATCACTGAGTCTGATGTATCACTTGCCGCTGCATCCAATGCGATCATCATCGGATTTGACGTTCGTCCCGATGCGGTTGCAAAGAGCACAGCTGAGCACGAAGGCGTAGAGATCAAGCTTTACAAGGTTATCTACCAGGCTATCGAGGATGTTGAATACGCTATGAAGGGTATGCTTGCTCCCGTATATGAGGAGAAGGTTATCGGACACGCTGAGATCCGTCAGCTCTTCAAGGCTTCCAAGGTTGGTAATATCGCCGGTGCTATCGTTACTGACGGTATGGTCCAGAAGGATTGCAAGGTTCGCATCTCCAGAGATGGCGAGCAGATCTTCGAAGGTGATCTTGCAACTCTTAAGAGATTTAAGGATGATGTCAAGGAAGTTAAGGACGGCTACGAGTGTGGTATGGTATTTGACGGCTTTGACCAGATCAATGTAGGCGATATCGTAGAAGCATACATCATGGTCGAGATTCCTCGTGAGAAGTTAGACAAGAAATAACAGCCTTCCCCTTGGGGGCGCAAAAAATAAAAGCCTTCCCCTTGGGGGCGCTCGACGTCCGGGGTTGCTACTCGTCCGGGGGACGAGTGCTTAGCAACGACCGGAGTGGAACGTAGACCGTCGGTCCAGCGCGGACCGAAGCGGAGCGTAGACAAGGTGGCACGAAGTGCCGGATGAGGGGCATGGAGTAAAAATATGAGAAAAAACAGTATAAAAAATATCCGTATAAACGGTGAAGTACAAAAGGTCATATCTGAGGCAATCAGATACAGCAAGGACCCCAGGATCAGCCCAATGACATCCGTTATGGATGTCGAGGTTGCACCTGACCTTAAGACCTGTAAAGTATGGGTTTCTGTAATGGGCAACGATGAGGACAGACTCCGCACTGAGGAAGGCCTCAAATCCGCTGCCGGCTACATCAGAAGTACAGTAGCCAAGGAACTCAATATGCGTTACACCCCCGAGCTCAGATTCATCATGGATGATTCAATTGAGTATGCCATCAACATGTCGAAGAAAATCGACGAAGTTGCAGCAAAGGACGCAGCTGCAAAGGCAGCAAGGGGAGAAGTGGACGAAGAACCCACAGAGGAAGAATAATAGATGAGAATAGACGAACTCGTAAAGGACGCCAAAACCATTGGAATCGGTGGGCATATTCGCCCCGACGGAGATTGTGTTGGCTCTACAATGGCATTATATCTCTATTTAAAAAAGAATTATCCGGATCTCAAGGTGGACGTTTTTCTTGAAAAGATTCCCGAGAGCTATAAGATAATCGAAGCTACTGCTGAGGTTAAATCGGACTTTAAGACTAACGTCGACAGCTATGATATTTTCTTTGCCCTCGACTGTGGAAAAGAAAGACTCGGAGATGCTGAGAAATTCTTTGATGCCGCAAAAAAGACAGTTAATATAGACCATCATGTCAGCAATGAAGGCACAGGTGATGAGAATTATATTGTTCCCACAGCCAGTTCAGCATGTGAGCTTGTTTATGATTGCATTGATAAGGACAAGCTTGACGCTGAGATAGCCAAGGCTATCTACATGGGAATAATTACAGATACCGGGGTATTCAAGTATTCAAACACATCACCCGCTACCATGCAGGTGGCTTCGGATCTCATAGGCTACGGCTTTGATTTTGGAAGCCTTATAGATTCTGTATTCTATGAGAAAACCTATGTTCAGAACCAGATAATGGGACGAGCACTTCTTGAGAGCATGCTTTTCATGCACGGAGACTGCATCGTGAGTGTGGTATCCAGACAAACGATGGACTTTTATCACGCTGAATCCAGTGATCTCGACGGAATAGTCAGCCAGCTCCTTCTGACAACAGGTACGGAGTGCGCAATTTTCATGTATGAGATCGGAAGCCTTGAGTACAAAGTCAGCCTTCGCTCCAAGGGAAAAGTGAATGTTGCAAAGATCGCAGAGCTTTTTGGCGGTGGCGGACATTCAAGAGCTGCGGGCTGTACCATGAACGGAACCCAGCATGATATAATAAACTCACTTTCAGAGTATATTGAGAGAGATTTGAAGGGCGTTCTCGCTGCAAAATAAATATATGAGGGTCATATGTACAACGGACTAATTAACGTATACAAGGAGGCTGGCTATACATCTAGTGATGTGGTGGCACGCCTCCGTGGCATTTTAAAGATGAAAAAGATCGGACATACAGGGACTCTGGATCCGGATGCGGTCGGAGTCCTTGTTATTTGTCTGGGAAACGGGACAAAGCTCTGTGACATGCTCACGGATCACGACAAGGAATATATCGCCGTCTGCAGACTTGGAGTGACGACAGACACTCAGGACATGTCTGGAAGAGTGCTTTCCGAGAATGAGGTCAATGTCACAAGTGAGCAGCTTCATGAAGCGGTTAAACGCTTTGTGGGTGAGTATGACCAGATTCCGCCCATGTATTCCGCGATTAAGATAAATGGCAAGAAACTCTATGAGCTTGCAAGACAGGGCAAGGAAGTCGAGAGAAAGCCAAGAAGAATCAAAATCGAGGCTATAACAATTCTCGATGAATCTCATCTTCAGGATGAGCACGTTTTCACAATGGAGGTTAAGTGTTCAAAGGGCACCTATATCAGAACCCTTTGCAATGATATAGGCGAGGCTTTGGGCTGCGGCGCAGCCATGGAACATCTCACAAGAACAGCTGTAGGAAGCTTTCATCTCGAGACTGCGCACACCCTTGATCAGATCGAGCAGCTTCGCGATGAGGGAAAAGTGGATACGATAGTTGCCTCCACTGAGAGCCTTTTCAGAGACCTTGACTATTGTATTGTTAAGGATAGCTTCAGGCGTATGCTTGAAAACGGCAACAGCTTCAAGGTGGAGAACCTTGTAAGTGAAGCTCCCGAGGATGAGCAGGATTTTGTAGAACCCGAAAAGCTCTATGCTGACGGCACCAGAGTGAGGGTATACGCTGAGGACGGCACATTCTTTGGCATTTACAAATGCGACGGCAGAACCGGCCAGTTCAAGGTGGAGAAGTTTTTCTATACGGAGAGGTAAAAATGCGGATAATATCCGGAACCACACAATTTAATATAGAGGATAAAACCGCAGTAGCCATCGGTAAATTTGACGGAGTCCACATGGGGCATCAGAAGCTCCTTAAACATATCCTTGATAAGAAAGATCAGGGTATGAAGGCGACAATCTTTACCTTTGATCCGCCGCCGGCTGTATTTTTCTCACAGCTTATGGCAAAAAGCGAGAATGAAAAAAAGGATATCATTTTATCCCAGCTTCTCACTAAGGATGAAAAGAGACGTAAATTCGAGGAGCTTGGAGTCGATATCCTTGTGGAATTTCCTATGAATGCGGAGACCGCGCGAACGGCACCGGAGGACTTTGTCAGAAAAATCCTTCATGAGCAGATGAATGCAGCCTACCTTGCAGCAGGAGATGACTTATCCTACGGATATAAGGGAAAAGGCGATTTTGCGCTTTTAAATAAGCTTGCACCTGAACTCGGCTACAGAACTCGCGCCATAAAAAAGCTTCAGATGTTCGGAAGGAATGTTAGCTCAAGCTTTATAAAAGAGGAAATACTTCAGGCTGAGATGGAGCGTGCATCTGAGCTTCTGGGAGAACACTACTATGTGGGAGGCTTTGTCGAACATGGCAAAAAGCTTGGCAGAACAATTGGCTTTCCTACGGTAAATCTGCTGCCGCCTTCTGAAAAGTGCCTGCCACCTTTTGGGGTATATTTTTCGGAAGTCAGAATTGATGGCAGAAAATATCATGGAATGACTAACATCGGACTTAGGCCGACGGTTTCAGACAGCGGTCAGGTGAGTGTTGAGACTTACATTTATGATTTCGATGAAGATATCTATGGAAAATATTTAGAGATTGCTCTTTTGACTTTCCATAGAAAAGAACAGAAATTTTCAGGTGTTGAGGCTTTAAAGGGGCAGCTTCGGCTTGACCTTGACGCTGGAAGAAATTTCTTCGATTATGAATGACGATGGCCTTCACTTTACATTTATTGCTCACTGTGTTAAAATCAATTGGTTTCTCGCATGAGGAACAGTAACGTTATTACCGATACTCGGAGGTAGGATACTCCAGCCGCTTCTGTGTATTCGGCACATTGTAATTAAAGGAGAATGAAACATGATTACAAAGGAAAAGAAGACAGAGGTTATCAATCAGTACGCTAGAACAGCTGGCGACACAGGTTCACCGGAGGTTCAGGTTGCTATTCTTACAACCAGAATCAAGGAGCTCAACGAGCACCTTAACACACATCCGAAGGATCACCACTCAAGAAGAGGTCTTCTTAAGATGGTAGGTAGAAGACGTGCTCTTCTTGCATACCTTAAGAAGAAGGATCTTGAGAAGTATCGTAAGCTTATTGCTGATCTTGGACTCAGAAAATAATTTCCGATGGGAGAATAGGGCGGGGATGCCGATTAGAAATAGTCGGCTTGTTCCGCCTTGTTTCTTTTATTAAGGTAATAACTATTAAGTTTACATATTTTAATGCGCCCGAGGATGGCGCGAGAAGGAGAAAAACATGAAAACATTTTCAACAGAACTTGCAGGAAGAACTCTTACAATTGAGATCGGCAAGGTAGGAAAACAGGCTAACGGATGCGCATTCATGAAGTACGGCGATACAACCGTTCTTTGTACAGCAACAGCTTCCGACAAGCCCAGAGACGGAATTGATTTCTTCCCTCTCAGCGTAGAGTACGGTGAGAAATTCTATTCTATCGGTAAGTTCCCCGGAGGATTCAATAAGCGCGAGGGAAAGCCTTCTGAGAATGCTATTCTCACAAGCCGTGTTATTGACAGACCTATGCGTCCTCTTTTCCCTAAGGACTACCGCAACGATGTAACAATTGAGACTATGGTTATGTCTGTAGATACACAGTGCAGACCTGAGCTTGTGGCTATGATCGGTGCATCTGTAGCTGTTTCTATTTCAGATATTCCTTTCGATGGCCCCTGCGCTATGACACAGGTTGGACTTATCGATGGCGAGTTCGTTATCAACCCTTCACAGGAGCAGTGGGATAAGGGTGATATGCGCCTTACAGTTGCTTCAGTAGGTCAGAAGGTTATCATGATCGAGGCAGGTTGTAACGAGGTTCCCGAGGATAAGATGAAGGAAGCTATTTACCTTGCACATGATGTAAACCTTAAGCTCATCGAGTTCATCAAGGGTATCGTTGCAGAGGTTGGTAAGCCGAAGCACGAGTATGCAAGCTGTGCAGTACCGGAAGAGCTTTTCGCAGCAATCAAGGAAGTAGTTCCTCAGGAAGAGATGGAGAACGCTGTATTCACAGATGAGAAGCAGAAGCGTGAGGCTAACATCGCTGAGATCACAGCTCGTCTTGAAGAGAAGTTCGCTGACAACGAGGAGTGGCTTGCTATCCTTGGAGAGGCTATTTACCAGTATGAGAAGAAGACAGTTCGTAAGATGATCCTCAAGGATCACAAGCGTCCTGACGGAAGAGCACTTGATCAGATCCGTCCTCTTGCAGCAGAGATTGATCTTATTCCGAGAGTACACGGAAGTGCTATGTTCACACGTGGACAGACTCAGATCTGTGACGTTACAACTCTTGCTCCTCTTTCAGAGATGCAGAAGGTTGAGGGACTTGATCCTTTCGTAACAGGTAAGAGATATATCCACCAGTACAATTTCCCTGCTTATTCAGTAGGTGAGACAAAGGTTTCAAGAGGACCCGGACGTCGTGAGATTGGTCACGGCGCACTTGCAGAGAGAGCACTTCTCCCTGTACTTCCTTCAGAGGAAGAGTTCCCTTACGCAATCCGCTGCGTTTCAGAGACCTTTGAGTCTAACGGATCAACATCAATGGCTTCCACATGTGCATCATGTATGTCACTTATGGCAGCAGGTGTTCCGATCAAGAAGATGGTTGCAGGTATCAGCTGCGGTCTTGTAACAGGCGATACAGATGACGATTTCGTAGTACTTACAGATATCCAGGGTCTTGAGGACTTCTTCGGAGACATGGACTTCAAGGTAACAGGTACTAAGGAAGGTATCACAGCTATCCAGATGGATATCAAGATCCATGGTCTTACAAAGGATATCGTAACTCAGGCTATTTCACAGTGCCGCGAAGCTCGTCTCTTCATCATGGATGAGTGCATGAGCAAGGCTATCGCTGAGCCTCGTAAGGAAGTTAGCCAGTATGCTCCCAAGATCATCTCTATCGAGATCGATCCTGATAAGATTGGTGATGTTGTTGGTCAGAGAGGTAAGACAATCAACGAGATCATCGACCGCACAGGCGTTAAGATCGACATCACAGATGATGGTAAGGTAAGCATCTGCGGTGAAGATAAGGATAAGATGCAGCAGGCTATTGATATGATCAATATCATTACAACAGATTTCGAGAAGGGCCAGATCTTCACAGGAAAAGTTGTAAGCATCAAGGAATTCGGCGCATTCGTTGAGTTTGCACCCGGCAAAGAGGGTATGGTACACATCAGCAAGATCGCTAACGAGCGTATCGATCACGTTGAGGATGTTCTTACTCTTGGCGATGAGGTTAAGGTTGTATGCCTTGGCAAGGATCGTATGGGCAGAATCAGCTTCTCAATGAAGGATGTTGCACAGAAATAATCAAAAGCAGATTTGCTGCGATAAATACAAAATAAGAAGAACTGAGAAAGTGACCTTGAATCATTTTCTCAGTTTTTTTAATATGGAAAAAACTCATTTTATCAAAAAATTATAATGTTTTGATACTATTTCATGATAAACTAATAGGGTAGGAAAGATTTACCTACTATTTCTAATTTTTCCGGAGGATACAAATATGGGAAGAATTTTTCTAATAGTGCTTGATAGCTTTGGTGTCGGAGAAGAGCCCGATGCTGCAGAGTACGGAGATTTTGATGTAAATACAATAAGGTCATGCGCTACCAGCAAGTATTTCAGCATGCCTAATATGGGAGCGATGGGACTTTTCAATATTGATGGAGTTGACTGTGTGCCTTCCGTTCCCAATCCCATAGCAGCTTATGGCAAATGCCAGGAGGCAAGTAAGGATAAAGATACAACGACAGGTCACTGGGAAATCGCAGGTGTGATATCACCCAAACCCATGCCGAAATTCCCCGACGGATTCCCGCAGGAGTTCCTGGATGCATTCAGTAAGCGCGTCGGAAGAGGAGTTATCTGTAATAAGCCTTACTCAGGCACTCAGGTAATCAATGATTACGGCGATGAACATGTAAAGACAGGAAATCTTATCGTCTATACATCTGCAGACAGTGTGTTCCAGATTGCAGCACATGAGGATATAGTTCCGCTGGAGACCCTCTATGAGTATTGCCATATTGCAAGAGAAATGCTTCAGGGAGACCTTGGCGTGGGACGTGTAATTGCAAGACCTTTCGTCGGTACAAGCGGCAATTATACAAGAACTCCTCACAGACACGATTATTCACTTGAGCCTCCGAAGACAACCATGCTTGATCAGCTGAAGGCAGCAGGCAAGGATGTTCTGGGAGTTGGTAAGATAAGAGACATATTTGAAGGAAAAGGCCTTACGGAGTTTGTTTTCTCCGAGAGCAATGCCGATGGAATCGAAAAGACACTCGCATATATGGACAGGGATTTCGACGGACTCTGCTTTGTGAATCTGGTAGATTTCGATATGCTTTACGGACACAGAAGAGATATCGACGGCTACGCAAAGGCGCTTAATTACTTTGATAACAAGCTTCCCGAGATGGTCGCTAAGCTTCGCGATGATGACATCATTATGATGACAGCTGACCATGGCTGTGATCCCGCATACCAGAAGACCACGGATCATACCAGGGAATACATACCTTTCATTATGTATGGCAAGAATGTAGCACCGAAGAACCTCGGAACCAGAAGTACTTTCGCTGATATAGGAGCCACTGTTCTTGACTACTTTGGAATTAAACCGGAGTTTGAAGGAACATCAATGTTATAAAACGTAAATTTAGGAGGAAGAAGTATGAAAAAACTAGGGGTAAAATCAATTGTAGCTATTGGTATCGGTGCGGCACTTTTCTTTGTGCTCGGAAGATTCGTTGCAATCCCGAGTCCTGTGCCCAACACTAACATTTCAATCCAGTATGGTCTGCTTGCATTTATAGCCGCTGTTTTCGGACCGATTCCGGGAGCTCTCGCAGGCCTTATCGGACACTTCTTTATCGACTTCAGTTACGGCTGGGGAGTATGGTGGAGCTGGGTTATCGCTTCAGCGGTATTTGGTTGCCTCATGGGAATCGTAACAATGAAACTGAAGATAGATGAGGGCGAGTTTGGTACAAAGGGTATTATTACTTTTAACGTAGGTCAGGCTATTGCACATGCTATTTCATGGATAGTTGTTGCACCTATCCTGGACATCCTTATGTTCCAGGAACCTGCAAATAAGGTATTCGTTCAGGGTGTGACCGGTGCTATCATAAACATTATTACAACTGCCATTGTTGGAACAATTCTTTGCATAGCTTATTCTAAGGCAATCCCGAAGAAGGGCAGCCTTACGGAAGAAAACTGATTATAATATGAGCGAATATATACTGGAATTTAAGAATCTTGGATTTAAATATAGGGCGCAGGCTAAGCCTACGCTCTATAATATTGACCTCAAAATTAAAAGGGGTGAAAAGCTGCTTATAGCGGGGCCTTCCGGTTGCGGTAAGTCCACTCTGGGAAGTCTTATAAACGGTCTTATTCCGTCGTCTTATAAGGGCGATATAACCGGATCCCTTTTGATCAACGGTAAAGATTCAAAGGAAATGTCAATCTTTGATATCTCACATATCGTGGGAACTGTTCTTCAGGACAGTGATGCCCAGTTTGTAGGGATGACTGTTGCGGAAGATTTGGCTTTTGCTCTTGAGAATGACTGCGTTCTTCTACCGGATATGAGAAAGAGAGTGGATGAAGTTGCGACAACTCTGAATCTAAAGGACTTTCTGCTTCACGCGCCCGGGGAGCTTTCCGGTGGGCAAAAGCAGAGAGTATCCGTCGGAGGAGTTCTAGCCAGTGATGTTGATCTCTTTTTGTTTGACGAGCCTCTTGCAAACCTTGATCCCAAGACGGGAAAACAGGCGATTGAACTTATCGCTGAGCTTCAAAAAAAGACAGGTGCTGCGGTTATCATAATTGAGCACCGTCTTGAGGATGTCCTTCACAGAAGTGTTGACAGAATTGTTCTGATGCAGGAGGGACATATAGTTGCAGATGAAAGTCCTGATGAGCTTCTTTCAAAAGGGCTTCTTGCCGAATGTGGTGTAAGAGAGCCTCTGTATCTTACTGCTCTTAAATATGCAGGCGTGAGTATAGAGAGCAAAATGCGACCTTCTTCAATAGAAAATCTTATTCTTTCCGATACTGACAAAACTCAGCTAAGGAAGTTTATGAAGGAGGTTCACAAAGATAAAAAGGCTTCATCTAAAGAGAAGCTCCTTGAAACAAAGGGTCTTTCTTTTACTTATGAAAAGATGAAAAAACGGGCCCTTGATAATATTTCCACTGCTGTTTCGAAGGGTGAAATGGTGGCAATCGTCGGGACCAACGGCGCCGGGAAATCCACCTTTTCCAAGGTTGTCTGCGGAATGGAAAACGAAGATGAAGGGCAGATATTCTTTGAAGGCAGTGACTTTTCTGCACTGTCTATCAAGGAGAGAGCGGCCTATGTGGGCTATGTAATGCAGAACCCGAATCAGATGATCTCCAAGGTCATGATAATGGATGAAGTCGCTATGGGCTTAAGGCTCAGGGGAGTCCCGGAGGAAGAGGTTCAGGAAAAGGTCACAAAAGCGCTCAAAATCTGCGGACTCTATACGATGAGAAACTGGCCTATATCAGCGCTTAGCTATGGACAAAAGAAGCGAGTTACCATTTGCTCCATTCTTGTGCTTGAGCCCAAGGTGCTTATTCTCGATGAACCCACTGCAGGACAGGACTATAGGCATTACACCAAAATCATGGAGTTTTTGAGACAGCTGAATCAGCAGGGAATCACGATAATCATGATAACTCATGATATGCATCTTATGCTGGAATATGCTGACAGAGGCATAGTCTTTTCCGGCGGGAAGATAATCGCGGATAAAACCTGTGCAGAGATTCTGACTGATTCTGAAATTGTCGACAGGGCAAGCCTTAAAGAGACCAGTCTTTACGATCTGGCAAATTTGTGCGGTATTGAAGATGCTGCCACCTTTGTTCAGGACTTTATCGACTATGAGCGAGAGAATGTGAGAGGATTATGCGATGAATAATCTTTTTAATTATATAGAAAGAGAGTCTCCGATTCATGAGCTTACAGGGGCTACCAAGCTGGTGTGTCTTCTTTTGTGGAGCCTTGCCGCCATGACTACATATGACACGAGACTTCTTGCTGTTATGTCGGTTTTGGGAGTCGCGCTTTTCCCTGTAGGCAGGATAAAACTTAAGGATGTAACCTTTATGCTTGTATTTACACTGGTTTATCTTGCATTGAGTACAACGTTGGTTTATCTGTTTTCGCCTCGCCACGGCTGTGGAGTTTACGGCAGTACAACCCTTCTCTTTGGACTATCGGGATACTTCGCGCCCACCGCGGAGCAGCTGTTTTTTCAGCTCAATTATATTCTGAAGTACTTTGCGACAATTCCGTTTGTGCTGCTGTTTGTCTGCACCACGAACCCCAGTGAATTTGCGGCATCTCTTAATAAGATAGGAGTTCCGTATTCCGTTGCTTATTCAGTGGCGCTGGCACTTCGCTACATACCGGACATACAGAAACAGTATCACGAGATCAGCCAGGCATCTCAGGCCAGAGGGATAGAGCTTAGTAAAAAAGCGTCGCTTATAAGCAGGCTTAAGTCGGCTTCTTCAATTCTTATACCGCTGGTATTAAGCAGTATGGACAGAATCGAGGTCATAGCAAATGCCATGGAGCTTCGCTGCTTTGGGAAAAACAAAAAGCGAACCTGGTATATGGAGAGAAAATTCAGATGGATAGACTACCTTTGCATCGTCGTATGTGCATTGCTTTTGGTGGCATCGATTACACTTACGCACATAAACGGCAGCAGGTTCTATAACCCGTTTTTATAGAGAAAATACAAATAGATTAAGTCAGTAATTGACTTTACGCGCACCTTTCCTTAAAATAGGTTGGGTGCGCATTTTTTTAGGTGAGATATTTTTTCATGAGCGCACGGCAGATATTTTGGAAGTAATAGTAATTTTTGCGTTTTTTTGAAAGGTTTTAAAATGAGTAACAACCAGATCACAGAAGAGATAAATAAGAGACGTACCTTTGCAATCATTTCCCACCCCGATGCAGGTAAGACCACACTTACAGAGAAATTCCTTCTCTACGGCGGAGCCATCAATCTTGCGGGATCCGTAAAGGGTAAGGCTACAGCAAGGCACGCCGTTTCAGACTGGATGGAGATTGAGAAACAGAGAGGTATTTCGGTTACATCTTCAGTCCTTCAGTTTAACTTTGAGGACTGCTGCATCAATATCCTTGATACACCCGGACACCAGGATTTCTCAGAGGATACTTACAGAACACTTATGGCTGCTGATTCCGCAGTCATGGTCATCGATGCAAGTAAGGGTGTTGAGCCCCAGACCAAGAAACTTTTCAAGGTCTGCACAATGAGACATATTCCGATCTTTACATTTATAAATAAGCTCGACAGAGATGCGATGGATACATACGAGCTTCTTGATGATATCGAAGACCACCTTGGAATTGCTACATGCCCGATGAATCTTCCTATCGGATCAGGTAAGAACTTCAAGGGAATTTATGACAGAGCGGAGAAACATGTCGTAACTTTCCAGGATACAATGAAGGGAACAAAGGAAGGTACAGAGACCATAATCCCTATGGAAGACAGGGATCAGCTTGTTTCCACAATAGGTGAGGAAGCTCTTGAGAATCTTGAGGGTGAGATCGAGCTTATGGACGGTGCAGGTGCTGAATTTAATCTTGAAGAGGTCAGAGCGGGTAAGCTTACTCCCGTGTTCTTCGGTTCTGCGCTTCAGAACTTCGGTGTTGAGCTCTTCCTTCACAACTTCCTTCAGATGGCTACACCTCCGAGTGGAAGAACTGATTCAGAGGGAGAGGTTATCGACCCCAAGGAGCACGAATTTACTGCTTTTGTTTTCAAAATCCAGGCCAACATGAACAAGGCACACAGAGACAGAGTTGCCTTCATGAGAATATGCTCCGGACGCTACGATGCGGACAAGGAAGTTAAGCATGTTCAGTCAGGAAAAGTGTTCAGACTTTCACAGCCTCAGCAGCTTATGGCCGATGAACGTAAGATTTTAAGTGAGGCCTATGCAGGTGATATAATGGGTGTATTCGATCCCGGTATCTTTTCAATCGGTGATACGGTATGCATGCCCAAGGATTCCGTAACCTATGAGGGAATCCCGACCTTCGCACCCGAGCACTTTGCAAGGGTTCGTCAGGTTGATACCATGAAGAGAAAGCAGTTCGTCAAGGGTATCGAGCAGATTGCGCAGGAAGGTGCTATCCAGATTTTCCAGGAATTCAACATGGGAATGGAGGAAATCATCGTAGGCGTTGTCGGCGTACTTCAGTTTGACGTACTTAAATTCAGACTTGAGAACGAATATAATGTCGAAATTATCCTGGATATGTTACCATATGAGTATATACGTTGGGTTGATAACGAGGATGTCGACATGAATTCACTTGTGGGCACCTCTGATATGAAGAAGATAAAGGATATGAACGGAAGACCGCTTCTTATCTTTATCAACGAGTGGAGTCCCCAGATGGTTCTCGACAGAAACAAAGGATTATCGCTTAGCGAGTTTAGGAAAAACTAATGAGAAGAGACAGATGTTTTAAAAACTTAATAGGGAAAGCATCTGTCTTTTTTGCATCCGTTTTTATGGCTGCATTTCTGACAGGATGTAATGATTCGGTTACTGACTTTTTTAAGGCCAACAATCTTATTAATTCCGATGATGAGATTTTGGTGGGAGAAGAAGTAGCAGCAGAATCTGAACCTGCAGCCGCGGAGGCAGAAGCTTCAGATGCCCCTACAACCGACGCTTCTGTAGATTCCGTTGAAGTCTCTAATAACGATGCCTCCCATTCGGGTACATTTGATCCCGATAAGGTTAACCAGGCTATCGATGATCTCATCACTCAGATTGAGAAGGAGACTGGAAGAACAGGACGCCGCAAGGATGTTGAGGAAACCGACGAGGAGCAGGGGAAGGACGCGACAACCTATTTTAGTGACTCCTTCCAGCAGGCGCAGAGAGAATCCCTCGGTTTATCTGTAGTTGATATAGAGGATTTAAAGAAGGCTCAGCAGGGCAACTACGCCTATGAACATCTGACAAAGGAAGGACAGACCTTATACGTCGAGCTTCTTAGAATTATTGAGAGACGCGCCGAGGACGTAGTTGTATCGACACTTGATGAAGAGGTTCTCGATGTGGTATGTCAGTTTGTACTTGCCGATCACCCCGAGCTTTTCTATATGGACGGTTATACCTACACGCGCTATACGGTAGCAGGAGTTCTGAAGAAGATATCTTTTACAGGCAATTATATTTACAGCGATGAGGAGATTGATTCACGTCAGGCCAAAATCGATGCCTACGTGGATACATGCCTGGCAGGAGCTCCGCAGGATGCTGATGATTATGAGAAGGTCAAGTATGTCTATGATTATCTTATAACCAATACTGAATACGACGCGAGTGCGCCGGATAATCAGAATATATGCTCGGTATTTTTATATGGAAAATCGGTGTGCCAGGGCTATGCCAAAGCTACGCAGTATATCCTTAACAAACTTGGGGTTCCTACCACGATGGTCACAGGTAAGGTGAACGGTGTCGGCCATGCGTGGAATCTTGTATATGCTGACGGAGAGTTCACCTACGTCGATACGACCTGGGGAGATTCCTCTTATCAGAAATTTGAGAGCGGAGGAGCTGATTCGCAAAAACTTCCGCTGATCAACTACACCTATTTGTGCTGCACAACTCAGGATATCAGTAAGACACATACCATATCCGAGACGCTTCCAATGCCGGATTGCACTTCAATGCGCAACAATTATTACGTAAGGGAAGGTGAGTACTTTACGGAAAATGACATGACTGCGCTGGGGAATCTTTTCTCAAGAAGATACGCCGACGGAAGTAACAATGTCACGATAAAATGCAGTACAAGAGCCGTATACGACGAATTCATAAGAAGGCTCATAACCGATCAGCAGGTATTCGGATATATGGAGGGCTCAAACAATACAGTTTCATATACGACCTTTGATGAACAATACATTCTTATAATCTGGTTATATTAAAACTTCGTACTTTAAAATGTTGCTGAAAATTGCATTTTTGGTACGAAGTTTCTTTTTGCAAATATAGATATTACCTTGCTTAGAGCGTTCCCCGGTGGTAAAATTGTATCGTTCGGTTTTTATGATTATCTACATGTTTTCATACATTCGTAAGGACCGGGTAACTATATAAACACCAAGGAGGAAATGGTATGTTTAATTTGTTCGATGTTACTAGTTTCATGACCGGCATATTTGGGGGCCTGGGGAAAGTGATAGTAGCGCTTGTTATTCTGCTTATAGCCTACATCGCGGCTTCAATTGCCAAGACACTCATCATTAAGTTGATGACACACACTAAGCTTGGATTCATTGTTTCCAGAGCAGATGGTCCGAGACCCGGAGTTACAATTACTTACATCAGTAAGCTTGTTTACTTCCTGGTATTCTTACTTTTTATTCCACAGATTTTTAACACATTGGGAATTGACAGTGTTACATCTCCTGTAATGGGACTGCTTAACACAATTTGGGGATATGTTCCCAACGTTCTTGCAGCACTTATCGTTATCTTTGTAGGTAACCTTATCGCTACAACAGTAAGAACACTTCTTGTTCCTGTATTTGCAAGACTTAAGGTTGATGAGCTTCAGGCTAAGGCAGGCATTGAGGTTAAGGACACAGCTAAGCTTTCATATACACTTGCTTACATCGTATATGTTCTTATCATGATCCCTGTTTTCATCGTAGCACTCAACGTTCTTAAGATTGATGCTATCACAGCACCCGCTGTAAGCATGCTCACAGTTGTTGTTGAATACATCCCTCGCATAGTAGTAGCTTGCCTTGTTGTATTTGTCGGCTACCTTATCGGCAGATTCGCAGGTCAGATCGTTACTCAGCTCCTTGCTTCAACAGGCGTTGATAAGAAGCTCACAGACGCAACAGAGGGTAAGACAGAGAAGTTCGTTCTTTCAAAGGTTACAGGTACCGTTGTTCAGGTTGTTATCAACATCATGTTCATCGTACAGGGCTTTGCGGTAGTAGATCTTAAGCTCCTTACAGACATCGGCGCTGCTGTTATCGGCTATATGCCCAAGGCTCTTGCTGCTATCATCGTTCTTACACTTACATACTTTGCTGCAATCCTTGCAGAGAAGGCTCTTAAGAAGAACGGAATGGACGGCTATGCACTTGTTTCCAAGGCAGTTATCTTTGTAATCGGCATTTTCATGGTTCTCAACCAGCTCGGAATTGCTACTACAATCGTTAACTCAGCATTCATTATCATTGTTGCAGCACTTGCTGTTGCATTTGCAATTTCCTTCGGTATCGGCGGAAAGGCATTCGCTACAAAGCAGCTTGATAAGCTCGATAAGTACATTGAAGAGAACAGAAAGAGCGACAAATAATAGCACGAAATTTTACGAAAAAACATATTGAAGCTTTGGCGGAGGGTATACATAAAAAGTTGCCCTCCGCTTTTCTATCTTGTATAATTATAAGGATTTCAGTATGAAAGGAACGTGATTATTATGGAAAAGGAAGTACAGAATAATACACTATTAAAGGCAAAGGGAATCGGCTCTGTAAAGATTGCCGACGACGTTGTTGCCAAGATTGCTGCGCTTGCTGCTCTTGAGATTGACGGAGTAAGTGAGATGGCAGGTGGTTATACCAGTGAAAATATAGATAAGGCAGGTCCGAAGAACATCCAGAAGAGTTCCAAGATCTTTTTGAATGAAGGTAAGGTACGTGTGGATATGTCCATTCTTATGGATTACAGCTACAACATTCCCGCTACAAGTAAGCAGGTCCAGGATAAGGTTAAGAGCTCCATCGAGAGCATGACAGGACTTAGTGTTACTGACGTCAACGTACGTATTGCCGGCATCAAGATGCCTGATTAAGGATTACAGAGGATATTATGAAAAGATCAGAACTTAGAGAACAGGTTTTTCAGCTTCTTTTTCGTGTAGAATTCAATACACCCGAGGAGATGCGTGAGCAGGAGGACCTGTTCATTGAAACAAGCGACATAGAGATGAGTGCCAAAGATGTTGATTACGTGAAGGAGCGCTACGAGAACATCGCAGAGAAGCTCCCGGAGATTGACAAGCTCATCAATGAAGTGACAACGGGATGGGATACAGGGCGTATCGGAAAAGTTGAGCTCGCAATCCTGAGACTCGCTGTCTATGAGATTAAATTCGATGAATCTATCCCCACAGGGGTAGCAATCAACGAGGCAGTTGAGCTGTCCAAGAAATTCGGCCAGGACGGCGCTTCTTCCTTTGTAAACGGAGTGCTGGCAAAACTTGCGTAATGTATATACAGTTGAGCAGATAAATTCCTATATTAAAAATATGTTCACGCAGGACTTCCTGCTCTCATCACTTACGGTGAAGGGCGAGGTCAGTAACTGCAAATATCACTCCTCCGGTCACATCTACTTCACGCTTAAGGATGCGTCCGGAGCGATTTCTTGTGTGATGTTCCGGGGAAGCGCCGCTACGGGGCTTAGATTCCGTATGCAGGAGGGCCAACAGGTCTGCGTTACCGGATCAATAGATGTATATGAACGGGACGGGAAGTACCAGCTTTATGCCAGAAAAATTGAACTGGATGGAGCAGGTGCTTTGTTTGAGCGTTTTGAGGCTTTGAAAAAAGAGCTGTCAGAGCGCGGAATGTTTGCTAATGAATATAAACAGCAGATACCAAAGCATATAAAAACGCTTGGAGTTGTGACAGCTCCTACCGGTGCGGCTGTGCGAGATATTATAAATATTTCCACCAGAAGAAATCCCTATGTGCAGATATATCTGTATCCTGCAATAGTTCAGGGAGATCAGGCGAAGGAGAGTATTGTCCGAGGCATAGAGACTCTCACAGCAATGAATGTGGATGTAATCATTGTCGGAAGAGGCGGCGGATCCATTGAGGATCTGTGGGCATTTAACGAAGAGATTGTGGCGGAAGCGATTTTCAACTGTCCGATTCCCATCATCTCGGCAGTAGGCCACGAGACGGATACTACGATAGCCGATTATGTTGCGGACTTAAGAGCACCGACACCTTCTGCTGCAGCAGAGCTGGCGGTATATGAGATCGACCTGCTTTTTCAGGATATCGATGCCTACCGCGATATTCTTACCCGCAGAATGAACGACAGGATAATGAGACTCCGCGAGAAGGCAGCCTCCGATAGGCGCCTTTTGGAACACCTTTCACCGGAGGCGAGAATACGCGATCAGAGAATGAGAGCTGCGCAGGCTGCTGACAAGCTTGAGCGTCTGATGACAGACCTCATAAGGGACAACAGGCACCGCCTGGATGTCGATATAGAGAGGCTTAAAGCCCTCAGTCCTCTTGATAAACTGCAGTCGGGATTTTCCTATGTGGCTGATTCCGAAGGCAAGAATGTCAGGAGTATCAAAAATGTAGCGCCCGGCGACAAGATTGAAATAAATGTCAGCGACGGTGTTATCGGGGCAGAAGTTGTGGGTGCGGAGAAGAGAAAATATGGCTAAGAAAAACGAAGAAAAAGAAATCACAATAGAAGAAGCCTTCGCTGAAGTAGACGAGCGCATCAAGGCTCTTGAAAAGAGCGATGTCACTCTTGAGGAATCCTTTAAATTCTTCAAGGAAGGCATGGATTTGCTTAAATACTGTAACGATTCCATCGACAAGGTTGAGAAAAAGGTTCAGAAGGTTATGGCTGACGGCAGCACGGAGGATTTTGAGTAATGTCCGATTTTGATAAGATGCTGGATAGCAGAGCGGCAGAAGCAGAGGATATCATAAAGAGCTTTCTTCCCGCTGAGGAAGGCTATCAGAAAAAAGTAATCGAAGCCATGAATTACAGTGTCATGGCAGGTGGCAAGAGAATCAGACCGGTTCTGATGCTTGAGATGTTTAAGATTTTTTCCGGAAAGGACAAGGATCTGGTGGCGCCTTTTGCAGCGGCCATTGAGATGATCCACACCTATTCCCTTGTGCACGACGATCTTCCGGCGATGGATAACGATGAATACAGAAGAGGCAGGAAGACCACCCATGTTGTATATGGTGCGGGAATGGCTACTCTTGCAGGAGACGGACTTTTAAATTATGCATACGAAACCGCTCTGAAGGTATTTTTATGCAAAACAAATCCCGATCCCTTCGATGGAGATATTAGCGACAGACGAGCTAAGGCTCTTGAAATCCTTGCCAGGAAGGCCGGTATATACGGAATGGTTGGCGGACAGTGCGCAGACATAGAGGCTGAGGGAAAGGCTGCAGCGACCTCCGAGGAACTCATTTTCATTCATGAGAATAAGACAGCTGCAATGCTGGAGAGCAGCATGATGATAGGAGCGCTTCTCGCAGGAGCCGATAAAAAGACACTTGATGATATTGAACAGGCTGCGAGGAAGATCGGAGTTGCCTTCCAGATTCAGGATGATGTTCTTGATGTTACGGGCGACGAAGCGGAGCTAGGAAAGCCGATTGGTTCAGATGAAAAGAATGAGAAGACTACATATGTGACACTTCACGGACTTGAAGAATCAAAAGAAGAAGTCAGGAAGCTTTCGGACGAAGCAGCCTCCATCTTTTCAAAATACGATGGCAGCGAAGAATTCCTGATACCTCTTGTAAAGTGGATGATCTCAAGACAAAAGTGATAACATTTATGCCTTCTCCTATGGAGAAGGTGTCAGCGAAGCTGACGGATGAGGATTAACATGTTACTCGACAGTATAAAGAAACCAAACGACATAAAGAAAATACCGAAAAACAAGCAGGGCGAACTTGCGCAGGAGATTCGTGATTTTCTCATAGAAAAGATAAGTGTGACCGGTGGACATCTGGCATCAAACCTTGGTGTGGTTGAGCTGACCATGGCCCTTCACTTAGAACTAGATCTTCCGAAGGACAAAATTATTTGGGATGTCGGACATCAGTCCTACACACATAAGCTTTTAACCGGTCGTAAGGACGGCTTTGATAATCTGAGGAAATTCGGTGGGATGAGTGGATTTCCCAAGAGATCGGAGTCGGAGTGTGACTGCTTTGACACAGGCCACAGTTCCACCAGTTTATCTGCGGGACTTGGTATGGTAAGAGCAAGACAGCTCTCCGATGAGAAGTTTACCATCGTATCTGTAATCGGTGATGGTTCACTTACAGGTGGCCTTGCCTACGAAGCCCTTAACAATGCAGCGAAGCTTGATACGAATTTTATCATGGTACTAAACGACAACGAGATGTCTATTTCAGAGAATGTTGGTGGAATGGCAAAATACCTCAATGTCGTAAGAACCAATGAGGGATACCTTAATTTGAGGGATGATATATACAACTCCCTTAAGAATTCCAGTCCCAAGATGGTCAAGGGAATCAGACGTGCAAAGAACAGTTTTAAACAGCTCTTTGTTCCGGGAATGGTATTTGAGAATCTCGGCATCACATACCTTGGACCAATCGACGGTCATGATATCACAGCACTGCGGGCTGCTATCCGCGAGGCTAAGAAGGTTCGTAAGGCTGTTATGATTCATGTGGTTACCAAGAAGGGTAAGGGCTATGAACCTGCAGAGAGGCATCCTGCGCGCTTCCATGGTACGGAGCCGTTCCTTATTGAGAACGGAATTCCGAGGAATCCCAGAACCACAGCCAATTATCAGGATATTTTCAGCACGGTTATGTGCAAAATAGGTGAACGCGAGCCCAAGGCGGTTGCAATTACAGCAGCAATGGCGGACGGAACCGGACTTAAGAGATTCAGGAATATGTACCCCGACAGATTTTTTGATGCGGGAATCGCGGAGGAACATGCGGTTACCTTTGCAGCAGGACTTGCAGTCGGCGGTTTCCATCCGATTTTTGCGGTGTACAGTTCATTTTTACAGAGAGCTTACGATCAGGTACTGGAGGATGTTTGTCTTCAGAATCTTCCGGTTACCTTTGCGATAGACAGGGCAGGACTTGTTGGAAGCGACGGTGAGACTCACCAGGGAATATTTGATTTGTCCTACCTTTCCAGTATGCCCAATATGCATATAATGGCGCCCAAGAATAAATGGGAGCTTTCCGACATGCTTAAGTTCGCGATTGCTTTCGATGGACCTTCGGCGATCAGATATCCGAGGGGTACAGCATACGATGGACTTGCAGACTTCCGTGCACCTATTGAGATGGGTAAGGCAGAGCCACTGTACAAGGAGAGAGATATCATCCTCTTTGCATTGGGAAGTATGGTGAAAACCGCGGAGAAAGTTCGAGAGATACTTCTTGAAAAAGGCTACAATTGTTCACTTACCAACGCGAGATTTGCTAAGCCTATTGACGGAGAGCATGTGAGAGACGCAGCGAAAAAGCATAAGCTTATCGTTACGATGGAAGAGAACGTTGAAAACGGCGGTTTCGGAGATCAGGTAAGACGCTTTATCTATGATGAAGGAATTGATATTCATCATCTTTGTATAGCTCTTCCGGATGAGTTTGTAACTCACGGCTCATGTGATCAGCTCTATAAGGCACTTGGTGTTGATGCAGAGTCGATTGCCAAAAAAGTAATGAGAAAATATGAGGAAATAACAGTAGATGGCTAAGGAAAGACTGGATGTAATTCTGGTTTCCAGAGGACTTGCCACTTCCCGTGAGAAGGCAAAGGCTGTCATTATGGCAGGCGATGTTTTCGTAAACGGTCAGAGAGAAGACAAGCCCGGAACATCCTTTGATGAATCAAAAATCACATCTCTTGAAGTAAAGGGAGAACAACTCCCCTATGTCAGCAGAGGCGGTCTCAAGCTTGAGAAGGCTATGAAGAGCTTTGAGCTAAAACTCGACGGCTTTGTATGCATGGACATAGGAGCTTCCACCGGAGGCTTTACGGATTGCATGCTTCAAAACGGAGCAGTGAAGGTGTACTCGGTGGATGTGGGACATGGTCAGCTTGCCTGGAAACTTAGATCCGACGAGCGCGTTGTCTGCATGGAGAAAACCAATTTCAGATATCTTACAAGAGATGATATAGATGATGATCTTGATTTTGCATCGGTTGATGTGTCTTTCATCTCACTTACCAAAATACTTATTCCCGCAAGAAAGCTTCTTAAGGATGGCGGAGAGATGGTATGTCTTATCAAGCCCCAGTTTGAGGCTGGCCGCGAGAAGGTAGGTAAAAAGGGAGTTGTGAGAGAACCTGAGACTCACAAAGAGGTCATCTGCAAGGTAATAGATTTTGCCCACATAATCGGATTTAAGGTTTTAAATCTCGATTTTTCACCGGTTAGGGGACCGGAGGGAAATATAGAATACCTTCTTTATATCAAAAAGGATGAGAGCAGAAACGATGAGGTGTCTGAAATCAATGAAGGCGAGGGACTTCATTTGCTGTCAGAGGTTTTGAGTGCAGGCAATGGTTTTTCAACGGAGTCTGATATGAAGGAACTTATTGAGGAGACGGTAGGAAGAGCACACGGGGAGTTATAAGGTCTATGAGACGGTTTTTCATAATCACTAACAGAGGCAAAGATCCCGGAATGAAGGCCACCCTGCGCATCAGGGATTACCTTGAGCAGAAGGGGGCATTCTGCGAGGTCGCCGAGATAGAGAGTACGGCGAATAAAAACGGCAAGGAGTATTCCTGCAAGGTTCCGGACTGCGTAGAGTGTTGCATTGTTCTTGGAGGCGATGGAACGATGCTCCAGGCGGCGGGTAATGTCCTTGGGAAAAATATCCCGCTTATCGGAGTTAATCTTGGAACGCTGGGCTATATGGCGGAGGTTGACCTATCTGAGGTCGAAAGCGCCATGGATAAGCTTCTTAGTGATGAGTATGAAATAGAAGACCGTATGATGCTTCAGGGAGTTCTCTGTCAGGGAGAAGAAAAAGGTGTTATCAACTACGCCTTAAATGACATCGTAATCGCAAGATGTTCATCGCTCCGGGTTTTCAATTTTAATGTGTATGTAAATGATCTGCCGCTTACAACCTATCAGTCCGATGGAATAATTCTTTCATCGCCTACGGGTTCGACGGCTTATAATATGTCTGCAGGCGGACCGATTGTGGATCCAAAGGCACGGATACTTCTTCTGACACCGATATGTCCGCATGCGGCTAACGGAAGGACAATAGTGCTTTCCGAGAATGATAAGGTCACTATAGAAATCGGAAAAGGAAGCGGAGACAGTACTTTGGAGCTGGAGGCTTCTCTCGACGGAAGAAAAAGGATGATGATGAAGAGCGGGGACAGGATAGATATCACCGCAGCAAAACAGGTTACCAAGATATTGAAACTAAGCAGTGAAAGCTTTTTAAACATTTTAAGGAAAAAACTTGTATGAAGAAAAAACGTCACAGCAAACTGATCGAAATAATTCAAAACAATGTTATCGAAACTCAGGAGCAGATCGCGGATATGCTCAATGCTGCGGGTTTTAAGGTTACCCAGGCGACCGTATCCAGAGACATAAGAGAGCTCCGACTGACCAAAAGAGCTACTCCTGACGGAAGGCATAAATATGTTTTTGTTCAGGACAGTGCAGGAATGACTGACAAGTATGCGGATGTCCTGCGAGCAGGATTTATCAGTATGGATCATGCTCAGAATATTCTGGTTATCCGCACGGTATCGGGAATGGCGATGGCTGTAGCCGCTGCTCTTGATGCTATGGAATTTGAAGAGGTAGTAGGATGTATTGCCGGTGATGATACCATCATGGCAGCTATACGTACCAATAACGATGTTCAGAAGGTTATGGATGCCCTGAACGAAATAATAGGCTGATAGTACCTGTCCCATTAAACGGACAGTTATTATATACATTTCCTTGATTTGCCCGAAGAAGCAAAAAGGAAAGAGGTAAATATGTTATACAATCTACATGTGAAGAATCTTGCTCTGATAAATGAGCAGGAGGTTGAGTTTGAAAACGGTCTTAACATAATGAGTGGTGAGACCGGCGCCGGTAAATCAGTTATTATCGGCAGTGTGAATCTGGCGCTCGGTGCTAAAGCTGACAGTGGTATGATTCGCACGGGAGCTGAATATGCTCTTATCGAGCTGACCTTTGGAATCAAAAATGAAGCGCAGCTAAGAAGCCTTAAGGAACTTGATATTCCTGTAGAAGAAGACGGAACACTTATTTTGCAGAGAAAAATCATGGAGGGCAGAAGTGTCTGCAAGGCAAACGGCGAGACAGTAAGCGCAAGGCAGCTTCGTGATCTTTCAAACATACTTATAAATATTCACGGTCAGAATGACCATCAGGAACTCCTTCACAAGAAAAAGCATCTGGAGATACTGGATGATTTTGCAGGTGAGGAGCTTTTGCAGCTTAAGGAAAAGTGTGCAAAGGCTTACGGAAGCTGGAAGGATGTTCTGAAGGCTCTCGATGAGACCAACTTAGACGAGAGAGAACGTGAGAGACAAAAGGATCTCGCGAATTTCGAATACAATGAGATTACTGATGCAGACCCCAAAGAGGGTGAGGATGAGGAGCTTGAGACCAGATACAGAAGAATGGTCAATTCCAGGAAGATTGCCGAGGCAGCAGGTATTGCCGCTGAGGTGACGGGAGCAGGCGACTCCGGTGAAAGCGCTGCGGATGCTATAGGAAGAGCAGTGCGTGAGCTCTCCTCGGTTAGCAGCTATGACGATAAGGCTGCGGAGCTTTTGGAACAGCTCTCTGATATCGATAATTTATTATCTGATTTTCGTCATGCTATTTCATCCTATATCGATGAGCTTGAGTTTGATCCCGAAGATTTTGCGACAACAGAGGACAGACTCAACACCATAAACCATCTCAAGGATAAGTATGGCGGAAGCATTGAGGAAGTTTTAAAGTACAGGGATGAGAAGGAAGAGGAGCTAAAAAAACTCGAGGACCTTGCAGCATACCGAGACGGTCTTCTTGCTGATGAGAAGAGGTTCCATGATGAGTTGTTATCCGCCTGCAAGAGCATCTCAGACCTGAGAAAAGAAAATGCCAAAGCTTTATCGGAGCTTCTCCGCAAAGCGTTGGAGGATCTTAACTTCATAGATGTAAGATTCGAGATTGATGTTAAGCCTGACGGAGAGAGAGTTTCCGCGGGAGGCTATGATGATGTGGAATTCATGATTTCCACAAATCCCGGAGAGAGGATAAGACCCCTTGATCAGGTGGCAAGCGGCGGTGAGCTCTCAAGAATCATGCTTGCAATCAAGACCGTTGTCGCTGAAAAGGATGACATAGATACACTCATTTTTGATGAGATAGATGCGGGAATAAGCGGACAGACTGCCTGGAAGGTTTCGGAGAAACTTGGACTTCTTGCAAAGGGTCACCAGATAATCTGCATCACACACCTTCCTCAGATTGCATCTATGGCTGACACTCATTATGAGATCGCGAAGGGAACTCATGAAGAGGGCGGAAACGAGAGAACCGTCACCCGGATCAGAAAACTCTCGGATGATGAGAGAGCATCAGAACTTGCAAGAATGCTTGGCGGCGCCACAATCACAGATTCTGCAATGGAGAATGCGAGGGAGATGATGCGCCAGGCAGAAAAGGTTAAATCTAAATAGCCTTCCCCTTGGGATACTAAATTGGAGTGAATTTATGACACTAGACTATGATGATTTTCTAAACAGCATAATGGCCAGCATGGACAGAACCACTCAGGTTGATGTTAATGATATCCCTAACATCGACCTGTATATGGACCAGCTGCTTACTTTTATGGATGAGAGCCTTAGGAAGTCCTCAAGGCATCCCGGAGTGGATAAGATACTCACGAAGACCATGATCAATAACTATGCCAAAAATGATCTGCTTCCCCCTCCGGTAAAGAAGAAGTATTCCAAGGATCACATCATACTTTTGATGTTCATCTACTACTATAAAAACATGCTGTCCTTCAGTGATATCCAGACCTTGTTTGAGCCTGTTTACAAACGTTTTGGAAAAGACGATGAGGACATAAATTTAAAAGATATCTACAAGACAATCTACGATGAGCAGAAGGATATTATCGCCCATCTTAAAACTGACATCGAGGAAAAATATAAGACCGCCCAGAAATCATTTCCCGAGGCGAAGGGCGAAGACAAGAACGAACTTCAGATGTTCAATTTTGTCTCTATGCTTGCTTACGATGTTTTCATGAAGATGCTTCTTATCGAGAACATCATCGATCACATCGAAGAGGAGCGCGAGGGCGACAAAGAGACAAAGAAGAAGAAAAAATAATGCCTTCTCCCTCTGGGAGAAGGTGTCGGCGAAGCCGACGGATGAGGGTAATTTTCGAAAGGTAGTACATATTTAATGAGCATTTACGACACCCTGAATAGTGAACAGAAAAAAGCGGTTCTGCAGACAGACGGTCCGGTCCTGATACTTGCCGGAGCAGGTTCGGGAAAGACCAGAGTCCTGACGCACAGGATCGCTTATTTAATTGACGAATGCGGAGTTAATCCCTGGAACATTCTCGCGATAACCTTTACCAACAAGGCGGCTGGCGAGATGCGCGAAAGAGTTGATAAGATTGTAGGCTTTGGCGCCGAGAGCATATGGGTTGCGACTTTTCACTCAACCTGTGTAAGAATCTTAAGACGCTACGCTGACAGAATCGGTTACAGCAACAATTTTACAATCTATGATACGGATGACTCCAAGTCGGTACTTAAGGATATCTGCAAAAGATATCAGCTGGAGACAACTCAGCTAAAGCTCCGCAACATCCAGACTGCGATATCGCATGCAAAGGACAACTGCGTCGATGCCAATGAATACATGCTGGCATCGGGAAACGACTTTAAGAAGCAGAAAATTGCGAAGGCATACATCGAGTATCAGAATACGCTTAAGAAGAATAATGCAATGGATTTTGATGATCTTCTTCTTAACACGGTGAAACTTTTCAAGGACGAGCCGGAGGTGCTTGCGCAGTACCAGGAACGCTTCAGGTACATAATGGTTGATGAGTATCAGGATACCAACAACGTACAGTTTGAATTCGTAAGGCTTCTTGCAGACAGGTATAAGAACCTTTGCGTGGTCGGTGATGATGATCAGAGTATTTACAGATTCCGCGGAGCGAACATCAGGAATATCCTTGATTTTGAAAAAGTGTATCCCGATGCGACAGTGATAAAACTGGAACAGAATTACAGATCTACACAGAGTATTCTTGATGCGGCAAACGCTGTCATAAGGAATAACTACGGAAGAAAAGACAAGGCTCTCTGGACTGACGAAGGGAAAGGCGAACTCGTCAGATTAAAGGTTGTGAATCAGGCTCCCGAGGAGGCTGAGTTTATAGCATCCGAAGTTTGCAAACTCAAAAAATCAGGCAAAGCGGATTATAAGGACATTGCAGTTCTCTACAGAACCAATGCGCAGTCGAGACTCTTGGAAGAGCGATTCGTGTATGAAGGAATTCCGTACGACCTTGTGGGAGGAGTGAACTTCTACGGCAGACGTGAGATCAAGGACTGTCTCGCCTATCTGAAGACTATTGATTCCGGTGTGGATGACCTTGCTGCGAGACGTATCATAAATGTTCCGAAAAGAGGGATCGGAGCTACAAGTATCACTCATGTTCAGGAATACGCAGATAAGGCTAATATCAGTTTTCTGAAGGCGTGCGCCGAGGCTGATATGATCCCGGGACTTAATAAGACAGCGCAGGCAAAGTGCAAGGCATTTGCGTCAATGATCGGAGTTTTCAGAGCCTTTGCAAAAGAGGCGAGACTTGATCAGCTTATGCAGCACATCATCAGAGAAATCGGCTACATCGATTATCTCTATACAATCGATGAGGACGCGAACACCGAGGATAACGAGCGTGAGCAGAACGTGGACGAGCTTATATCCAAAATGGCCGGCTACGAGGAAAAAGAGGATGAGCCTACGCTTACAGGATTCTTGGAAGAGGTCGCTCTGGTAGCGGATATTGACAATGTATCCGAGGATGACGACAAGGTGCTCCTCATGACACTTCACAGTGCAAAGGGACTAGAGTTTGATCATGTGTATCTCGCGGGTATGGAGGAGAATGTTTTCCCCAGCTTCATGGCGCTGATGGACGAAGGAGTAGATCCCGAGGGACTCGAGGAGGAGAGAAGACTTGCTTATGTTGGAATAACCAGAGCAAGAAAACATCTCACACTCACAAGTGCCAGAAGCAGAATGACAAGAGGCCAGCTCCAGTACAACCCTGTGAGCAGATTTGTAACTGAGATTCCGGCTGAGCTTCTTGAAAAGGTCGGAGCGGCTGAAGCTTCCTTCATGTATGATGGCGGAGAATCCATTGATGACGACGATGATATCGATCTTGATACAGGTCGCATTTTTAAGAAAAAGATGGACTTCTCAAAACCCACCTATGCAGCCGGTACAGCAAACTCGCCTCTTAAGAGAAGTGCTTATGCCGGGACGAAAGCGGCGACCCAGCCCGCTTACGGAAGACCTGTTGCAAAGCCGGCACCTCCCCAAAAGAGAGCGGTACCAAAGGACAAACCGTTTATTGCCGGAGCTGCCAGTGCACACAGTAAGGCTTCTCTCGGAAAACCGGGACTCGCCGGATTATCCAAAGGAATGCCGACAGCCGGAGCAGCACTTGATTACGGCGTAGGTGACAGAGTCCTGCATGTTAAGTTCGGTGAAGGAACTGTCCTTGATATCGTCAAGGAACCGAGAGACTATAAGGTCACAATCGATTTTGACGATTACGGACAGAAAATCATGTTCGCTGCATTTGCGAAGCTTAAAAAAGTATAAACTTTGCCAATTCAATAGATTGTGAATTAATAAATGCTATAATATATATAACATTTTATGCCTTCTCCCGCTGGGAGAAGGTGGCACGGAGTGCCGGATGAGGGGTATTAACCACTAACTACATCTTGGAAAGGGGTAAGTAATGGATAAGAACAGAATCGAAGAACTTCTTGAAACAGTCAGAATCAATGAGCTTTTAGAGAAAAAAGAAGCTGCAAACGCTAAGAAGCCATCAAACATTGTTTTATGGTGCCTTGCAGTTTTCGGAGCAATTGCTGCTGTAGCAACAATCGCTTATCTGGTATTCAATTACATGATGCCCGAGTACGAGGATGATTACGATTATGATGATGACGATTTCGACGACTTTGATGACGACTTCGTTGATCTGGATTTGGAGAAATGAAGAAAAAAGATATAGTAACGGGCAGAATTGTTAGGGTTGAATTTCCTAACAAAGGCATTATGGAGACACCTGAGGGAAAAGTGATAGTTAAGAACACACTTCCCGGTCAGAAGGTGTCATGTGTGATTATTAAAAACAGAAATGGCAGAGCAGAAGGTAGGCTCCTCGAGGTTCTCGAAGAGCCTATTGATGCTATAGAAAGCCCCTGCATACATTTTGGCAAATGCGGAGGCTGCAGCTATCTTACCATGCCTTATGTCAAAGAACTTGGCATGAAAGAACAGCAGGTAAGGCATATTCTTAATCCTATTCTGGAGAAGCAGACTCAGAGTTATACCTGGGAGGGCATAAAAACAAGCCCCATTAAATTTGCATACAGAAATAAGATGGAATTTACTTTTGGAGATGAGGAGATAGGTGGTCCCCTCACTCTTGGCATGCACAAAAGAAACAGCATGCATGATATTGTCAGCGTAACAGGCTGCAGAATTGTGGATGATGATTATAACAACATCTTAAGCGCCACACTTTCGTATTTCGGAGAATTATATAGACAGGAAAAAATCACTTTTTATCATAGAATGAAACAGGAGGGTTATCTTCGACACCTTCTCGTAAGAAAGGCTCAGAAGACAGGCGACATCCTGATAGACATAGTGACGACGACACAGGAAGACCACAATCTCATGAATTACGCGGAGATGCTTTTAACCCTTGAGCTCTCCGGGCATATCGTTGGTATTCTTCATACAAAAAATGATGCCAAGGCAGATGCCATAATTGATGAAGGAACAACTGTACTTTATGGACAGGACTACTTTTATGAGGAGCTTCTTGGACTTAAGTTCAGGATTACACCCTTCTCATTTTTCCAGACAAATTCTCTTAGTGCAGAGGTTCTGTATGGCACTGTCAGGGAATACATCGACGGACTTTATGACAACATGTCGGAGGATCCGGGTGACAAGATCATCTATGATCTATACTGCGGAACAGGAACCATTGCCCAGATAATTGCACCCATTGCCAATAAGGTGATAGGTGTTGAGATTGTTGAAGAAGCTGTTGCGGCCGCAAAGGAGAACGCTGCGAGAAATCAGCTTCTGGACTGCGAATTTATCGCAGGAGATGTGCTTAAAGTTCTTGATGATATCGTGGACAAGCCCAATCTCATCATTCTTGATCCTCCCCGTGAAGGCATCAATCCCAAGGCACTTAAAAAGATCATCGACTACGGCGTAAAGCACATGATCTACGTAAGCTGCAAACCTACTTCCCTCGCCAGGGATCTCGAAACCCTTGCAGAGGGCGGCTATTATGTTCAGAGGGCTGTGGCAGTAGATCAGTTCCCATGGACAAATCATGTTGAGACTGTGGTGTTGCTAACACGACAGAATTAGTGCAAATGCTTGAGTTTACGCACTTTTTTGAGCATTTTGCATTTGGGAAAACATCTGATAATTCAGTCGAAAAAGTGCTTTTAAACAATGTAACGGTAAAAGTAGGAATTGATATGGTAACAGGGAACATTTAACCTTGTAATGTTACAATTGTGTTGTTGTAAAAAAGGACGCTCCTTCAATGAAGTGTCCTTTTGTTTTTACATATTAAACAAATCTACTGAATGGTCGTCGTATGAGTTAGAACAGTATCCAGGTTTGGGTTGTGAGAAGTCCTCACATGAAACTGGTATGTTGTTGATAGTAGAGCATGTATTGTCCGGAGAATTAGTGTCTTGCTTGTTTTTTTGCTTTTCCCTTCTGGCACGCATCTTATCAGCATTTGTTTTTTTTCTGTTAGCTGCCATTTCATAATTATATACTTGCTGGCAGCAGGTAAGATACTCTCCTTCAACAATATTTTCATCTTTAACAATGTAAAAATACTGACTATCTAGAAGTTTTTGGATGATAGCATCTATTTTTTGTTCTTCCATACATAGGAAGAAAGCCATTTCTCTAACTTTTTGTCGACGAAAACGTTCATCGTATTTAACACAGTATCCTTTTGGACACATTAGATTTCTGAGATACATAATGATAGCTACAACACTAGCACCTTCTTCGCTTATAAGGTCGATAATTACTGGGTCTTTTATGAAATCCTTTTCAAATGTTAAATACTCTAGAGATACTGGAAAAACTAAATCGTTCGCAGTCTTGAGCGGAGGGTAGGGATAATCCCATTCAACTGTCTTGAATAAAACTTTTGGATGTTTCGTTAAGTAATTTCATTCCAATCTTAAGGTTTCTGAGCATACCCTTGCCATATATTCAGGAGATTCTTTCATGCCGTTTTTTATCCATGTCAGCGACACTTCCCATAAGCCGGCAGCAATACCTCTGGCAATGTATTCATGTTGGGAAGCGTATTCGCTGTCTGAGGCAATACACAAGGCATTATAGAACATATCCGTAAAAGAGATATTTGAATTACGGATAAGTACACACATGTCTTTATCGGAGTGCAGCCTTGAAAACACCTTTAAAAACCACTCATATGTGTTACTTTTATGCAACACTCCTGTCAGAGAAGCGCTGAGCTCGTCAGTTATGTTTTTTGTAATGTCCTGAATGATAGCCTCTTTTGAAGGATAATTTCTGTAGACAGAAGCTCTTGAAGCTCCTGATTTTTTTATTATCATGGTCATATTTATATCTTTGTACGGATGCTCTTTCATCAATCCGATCAGCGCATCACATATGCATTCTTTAGTAATTCTGTTGGACTCCTTATTTGACATTCTTCGTATATTTCTTTTTTCAAGCTCTGTGGACATTTTGGCCTCCATTTGTATTGTCACGACATTTTGTAAAATTGTGTATCAAATACGCACAACATATTGTTTGACATTTGTATAGATGATATAAATGTATTATCAGACAGATGTTTTGTCAATGTACATAAAAATACTGGGAGACGATATGAACACATTTACAAATATTTCACATGCAGCGCAAAGACAAGCTTTTAGTGTCCTGATAGACAAATTCCTTGGCCATCTTGATAAGACTGATGACCGCACCAAAACATACTTAAAGCTCGTTGATGAAGCAGAACGCTTTTGGGGAAAGAAGGCTGCTGATCCTGAAAAACTGGAAGCTGTTAGACGTGCATTTAAGGATCCGGATAACCGCTGGGTAAACTTTATAAACAGAGTATTGGATGAAACTGATCCGCATGTAGCCAAAATGACCATGCTCAATCTGGGGTACGAAGCTTTCTTCAGGGGAACAAAGACTATACGGAAGAACAGGGAAAAATACGGCTGTAACATACCATGGCTTATACTTTTTGATCCTACTTCTGCCTGCAATATGCACTGTGAAGGATGCTGGTCAGGCACTTATGGACCAAAGAACAATTTGTCTTTTGCCGATATGGATAAGATAGTAACTCAGGGAAAAGAGCTGGGCGTGTATCTCTATATGATGACAGGTGGAGAGCCCCTTGTCAGGAAGGCAGATATACTTAAGCTTGCAGAAAAGCATAATGATGTGCAGTTTGGAATATATAGTAATTCAACTCTTGTGGATGATGATTTTTGTAAAGAGGTTGTACGGCTGGGAAATATTACATTCATGCTTTCCATCGAGGGGACACCTGAAACTAATGATGCAAGAAGAGGAATCGGTCATTATGATGCAGTGATGAATGCAATGTCTCTTTTCAAAAAATACGGGATTCTCTTTGGTACATCTATTTGCTATACAAGAAATAATATTGAAGCCGTGACAAATCCTGAATTTATAAAGTATATTGCAGAAAAAGGCGCGAGATTTGGCTTTTTCTTCCACTATATGCCGGTTGGAAATAATGCGGTACCGGAGCTGATGCCTACCGTAGTGCAGAGAAAGCTGATGATAGAACGTATCAGATGGATTCGCTCAAACGAATGTGATACAGGCTTCTTTCCGATGGATTTTCAGAATGACGGAGAAGCTGTAGGTGGATGTATTGCAGGTGGAAGGAATTATTTCCATATTAACTCAAGCGGAGATGCAGAACCTTGCGTTTTCATCCATTTTTCAAACACTAATATACATGACAATTCTATTTTGGAAATGCTAAAGAGTCCGCTTTTCATGGAATATCATAAGGGACAGCCCTTTAATAAAAATCACTTAAGACCGTGTCCGATGCTCGAAAATCCAAAACTTCTAAGGGAGATGGTTGAAAGATCAAAAGCACATGGCACAAATGAAGAATCGGAGGAGAGTGTAGAGCATTTATGTGCAAAGTGTGATGACTATGCTCTCAAGTGGGCCCCTGTTGCCGATGAGATTTGGAAATCGCAGCCACATCAAAAAAAGAAGTATGAAAATTATGCACCGGCTAATAGGATAGAAAATGATAATCTTATGAGATTTGAAGAGAAGAAAACAGGCCTTGCCAAAGATTTCAAAAAACATGCATGATTATAGAATTGCGAATGCCTTCTGATATAATAGAAACAGCTTAACCAAGCCATTTCTGGAGGTGTTTAAGAAGGATTTCCGCATTGAATTTACTAATGAAAGAATCATCCCATCCGGTGGTCTCGCTGTAGTAGGAGCTATCCTTGGAAAAAGCGATTTTGTCAAAAGGCTTAATCGAATGGATGTTACACCTAACCGCTCGCAGCATCAGATCAAGAATGGAGATATTCTTCTTACATATACTAGCATGCAGTGTATGGGACAGCCACAGTTTGAGGCTGTCCATGCTCATTTCAGCTGCAACTAGAATGAACAACTTTTGATTATCATATGAAACTATCTCTGCCTTAATTATTTATTTCTTTTCTGAATTATTTGATTTTTTTGGGAGGGATGAGCACGCTATCTATTGTTTGTTGGAAACTAACTTTTAGCAGTTTTCTGGATTTTGATAGCTCACTGTCCTCTTCAAAATGGTCTAATGTGTTTTCAAGTATTCTGATAGCTTCGTCCACGGTTTTACTAGGCTAATTGGGAGGTTTATACAATGAGACAAACCATAAATGATATTCATGCCATAAGGTTAACCGAGCAGATGTACAACGTTGAATTGTTTCAGCCTGGTGATACCACTGTTACCGAGCTTAGCGAAGAAGGGATTACAACGTATTACACGGAGTACAAAAGCAGAAAGAAGCATGATGTTGTAAAAACTCCTGTGGATAGACAAGAAATGACAGCCTTTTTTAAGGAAGTGTATAAGTTTATCAGAAACGCTGATGAAAGCAGCACTCCTATAGATGACTGTAGCTATAAGCTTACGTTATATTACAACAGCTACCACAAGGAGATTCTTGAAGGGGATACCAGTTGTGGGGACGAATATTTGCTGGGAAAGATATACAGGTTTGTTGAGGCTCACAGGGGACAATGAGGTTTTGTTATGGAAACAGGATATTTATTTAAATGTAAGAACTGCAAGAAAAGATACTCGGTTCAGCTGGGGATAGGATTTCTTTTTCCTAAGGTGTATAGAGAAACGCTGGAAAGTATAGATAATGGTAAGTATGGTGAAGAAATGCAGAAGCTTTTCAGAGAAACACCTTATGCTGCAGTGGATGCAGAACGTGAACTGTTTATATGTGATAATTGTGGTAACTGGAAGGTGGATGCAAATCTATCATTGTACGCACCGAATGATATTGAGCTTTTAAAGAGGCGGTCGTATGGCGAAAAAACTGTTGAAGAACTTGGACACGAGCCTTGTGTAATGCGTTTTGATTTGGAAGAAAATTATCATTTGATAAGGGAATATAGTCATATTTGCAGTAAGTGTGGGAATGTTATGAAGAAAAATTCTGACATTATCCCAAGTATGCTACCGTGCCCTAAATGTGGCACAGAAAATGCAGTGGCGAACTTAATGCAGTGGGATTAATGCTTCTTGACTATTCCTTCCTTATAAGTGATGTATGGTATACCGCTTCGGCGGACAAATACTATATGTTCAAATAAGGAGGGATCGCAATGAATGCAGAAATGGCACGTCAGATTACGGAGCTGCGACATAAGGGACTTGGGTATAAGTCCATAGCCATAGTTGTTGGAACTTCTCGTGAGAATGTCAGGTACTATTGTAAGACACATGGCCTTGCAGGAGATGTTGAGCAAGTAAAGGCAACCTTCAAAGATGAGAACGTCCCTAGCAGATGCAAATTCTGTAGTAAAAGGATCGAGAGAAATCCTAAATCCGGGAAGAAGCTCTTTTGCTCGGATGAGTGCAGAAGAGCATGGTGGAAGCAACACCCGGAGAAAAGTGTTCATTCCCAAGAGGCAACTTACACTTTTGAGTGCGCCTACTGCAAGCGGTACTTTTCTGCATATGGAAATAAGTTTAGAAAATACTGCAGCCATGATTGCTATGTTATGGACCGTTTTTGGAAGAATGGAAATTTAAATCATGTGGTGCCCAAGTCAAAGATCAGGGCAGGAATTAAGGATATTGTTTTGGAAACGTAAACTAAAATGGTTTACAAGTTAAATATGCATGCTGAGATTAGTGGTTGTTGCATTTTTTGCAACAACCATTTTATGAAAACGCTGTTGAAAAACTAACTGTATTCGCTATAATAAGCTTAACAGGAGCTCCCACACCTCTCATTGAAGTGTCCAATGGGAGCACATTTTATTTGTTTTGATATATGTTTAATAATACACGTTGTGTAAATAAGAGCGATATGTTATTCTTATACACAACGTGTATTTTGTTTGAAGGAGCATTCTTATGGATAATAAAGCTAAAAAAATAAAAGAACTACGTGAAAGTACTGGCATGAACCGCAAGGAGTTTTGTGAGTATTTTGATATCCCTTATAGAACTGTCACTGAATGGGAACGTGATATGCGCCATGCTCCGGACTATGTAGTAAGGCTTTTGGAGTACTACATAAGAATGGAAAAGCTGTTTAAAAAGGATGAGGACGATAAAACATGCTAAGAATTATCTTTGGTGAAACAGAAGGAGCTATGCATGTACCATCATGGTTCAGATTTAATTACGAAGAGGAGTGGTTTGAGGATCCTCTTGTAGCTGAAATAATGGCAGATGTAGATAAGTCGTATTATAAGGGAAATCAGCTTATCATAAATGATGAGATGGGGCCTATTCCGCCAGAAAGGCTTTCAGAAGGAGTACAAACACTCATTTGTATTTATAAGATGCCTGATCTTATGTATAACGCTACAAAGTGCGGAGAGAATTGTGCCAAGTGGCTTGTTGAGATTGGACGTAGAGAAGATGTTACTGTTAATTTGAGATACTATTTGCCCTTTGATGATTGTGGTGATATAGAAATTGAAATTCTCAATGCGCACAAGAAGGTTTATTCTGCTGAGGAATATAGGCATATTGCACTGAAATATGTTTGATGCCAATAGAAAAATGCTGAAGGTGGTTATTTCCATTTTGGAAACAACCACTCATCATAATAGCCGCAGCAGATCGTCAGATAAACTGCACAATTTATCTGACGAAACAGGGTGTTTGCGTATTGAAAAAGTGTCACGATAATTGTATAATAATCGTGACAGGAGGAGCGAAATGGCTACGACTATTTCTAATGAAATCAACAATAGAATATTAGAAGCAGAAGATGGTGCTATTTTTCTTACATCTGATTTTTCAGACTTGGCAAGTAATACTACGGTTAGAAAGTGCCTTGGAAGACAAACGGAAAAGGGCAACATCAAAAGGGTTATGGATGGCGTATATGAAAAGCCACGTTATAGTTCTTTCTTAAAAGAAATACTTCCTACAAATCCAGAGGCAGTTGCTTATGCTATAGCCAGGGGATATCACTGGAATATTTCTCCTGCAGGTGATGTTGCGCTTAATAAGCTGGGGCTTTCTACGCAGGTTCCTTCTGTTTGGGTTTTTGTTAGTGATGGCCCATATAGGGAGTTTGAAATAGAGAATGCGAAGCTTTCGTTTAAACACAGGACTAATAGAGATATCAGCAATATGTCGACCTTAACCGTGATGATTATTGAAGCCTTAAAGACATTAGGAAAAGAAAGAGTAGATGAGAGCATAATAAAAACTCTTAGAAATAAGATTGCTCATGAGGATAAGGAGTTGATCCTTATGGAATCGGCTGACAGCGCGGAATGGATACATGAAACTATAAGGAAGGTTTGTTGTTAATATGAGAAAGGTAGCCACAGCAAGTAATCAGGATAGAAGGGACCTTTTTGAAGCAACTGCTGCAAAGGTAGGAATAAGAGCAGATGCAATAGAAAAGGACTTTTGGATTTGTTTCCTGATAGATCATCTTTTTAATGAAAGCAGTTTTAAGGAAATATTTGTATTTAAAGGTGGGACAAGCTTATCGAAATCTTACCATGCTATAGAAAGGTTTTCTGAGGATATAGATTTAATCCTGGATTGGAGAAAAGTCACTGAGGGAAAGGCTGACCCATGGGATAACAGATCCAAAACCAAACAGGATCAATATAATAAGGAGCTTAATTCTGAGGCAGCTTCTTTTTATAGAGAAGTGCTGGTACCAACATTGGAAAAAGAACTGTCGGATAAACTTGGAAAGACAGGCATTATCGCTGTGGACACTGAGGATGAGATGGTTGTTAATTTCTATTATCCACAGCTATTTGATGTTGATTATCTGCGTCCTGTGGTAAGACTGGAGATTGGACCTCTGGCAGAGTGGATGCCATCACACCATACTGAGATTATACCATTTGCGGCAGAAAAGTATCCGGATGTATTTGAGCAGAAAACCACAACTGCATTAACTATAGATATTGAGCGTACTTTCTGGGAGAAGATTACGATTCTCCATAAACTTGCTAATTTCCCAGAAGGTAAGCCTTTGCCAGCAAGGTATGCAAGGCACCTTTATGATGTATACTCTATGGGAAACTCAGCGGTTAAAGAGTCTGCATTTGGAAGAAAAGAACTATTGGAAAAGGATGTTGCCTTTAAGCAGAAGTTCTATTATTCCAAAGGTGCTCATTATGAAACAGCTACATTAGCAAATGTACAGCTTATTCCAAGAGAAGATATAATGGCGGAAGTCAAAGCTGACTATAAAGCTATGGAAAATATGATCTATGGCACAGTTCCTTCTTTTGATGCGATTATTGAGTATCTTCATGAGCTTGAAAAAGAGATACATAGCCTTGCTTAAAGGGGGCAACTTTTTCCAAAACAGAAATAGTTGTCCGCTATTTCTTAACCCCTTCATCCCAAACTATGTAAAAAGGGGTGAACATACCTGGGCCCAGTAGCTACGCAGTATGTTTAAATTTTATGCGGTAGTACCGCATGTTGAGACGGTTGTGCTTTTGTCCCAACAAAAACCAGGCGAGCATATCCGCATAAAGATTGACTTGGATGAGCTTGATGAAACCAGCGCAGAAACAAAAGCTACGTATGATAAGATTAGAGACTGGGTTGGGGATAATTATCAGTTTCATGTATCTAACCTTAATATTGCTCAGGTAAAAAGAAAGAACGGTATAGAGTTACGTGAAAATTATAATAAGCCAAAGTCAGATGATAGTAGACAACCGGGAATTGCACCAGAGAAAGAGAAGGCTATCACGGAAGCGCTTAAGCATTTTAAGATGATTTGACGAAAGAGAGGCATTCTTTTATAGAGTGCCTCTTAAATTTTGCTCGGGAATACTTGGTTGTAGCTATTGTGTATGTTGGAAAGCCCTGCTATGCTATGATTATTTAGTGCGCGATTTATAATGGTGAAAGGTGAGCAGTATGGAACTTCGAAAGATTAACTTACAAGATGTAGAAGCACAGTGGGAGTATACAACGAATTTACCGGAAGACGAGAATGGTTTAACCAATTCTTATCGTGGAGTTTCTTTTGATGAGTATAAAGAAAAAGTTCTTCCTAAGCAGATTTCTCATGAAAACCCGGTCGATATGCCTGACTGGTTTGTACCTGAAACCTATTACTACTTATGGGATGAAGATAAACTAATTGGTGAGTTTAGGATAAGACATCACCTTACCGACGCTCTTCGTGAAGGCGCGGGTCACATAGGATATAGCATTTCAAAGGAGTATCGTGGCAAGGGATATGGAACGGAAGGGCTTAGATTAACTCTTTTAAAGGCAAAAGAGATCGTGCCTGAAGATGAAATCTACCTGCGCGTCAACAAGGATAATATCGCATCCCAAAAGGTAATGCTAAATAACGGAGCCTATAAGGTTGGCGAAGATGATGAGCATTTATTTATGAGGATTTTGAAAAGATAAGATTTGAAATGCCATGGATTGTTGAGTTTGATGCTGATAAAAAATGTGTTGAGATAAATAAATACAATGTAAACTATACAATTTATCTGACGAAAATACTTAATAATAAATATATGACTGTTTTTCTCAGCATTGTGGGATAGCCCCGATGCTGAGTTTTTAGTTTACTTGAAAAATAACTATTATAGTTGTATCATAAAAGTGAAATCAATGGTTTCAAAAATATGAGGATGATATTATGGTAATTGATTATATTATTGAAAACTACACAAATGGCGAACCAATCTTTATTGATGAGCTACCAGGCAATTCTAAAGATTATCTCAGGCAGGAAATGAAGAAGCTTGTAGACGAGGGAAAGTTGGAACGTCTATACAATGGAGTGTATTATCTGCCATATCTTACAATACTTGGGACTAAGGGAAGAATTTCTGTAGATAAGTACATAGATAAAAAGTACCTGAATGCCAATGGAGGAGTTTCTGGTTATGTAACTGGACTTCAATTGGCGAATAAGTATGGTTTTACTACGCAGAATCCATCATGCTATGAGATTTGTAGCAACGAGGCTACTACCAAGCAGAGAAAGCAGGATTTTGATGGGAATACTATTATCGTTTATAAGCCTGTGGATATTGTTACTGAACACAATAAAACTGCATTACAGTTTCTAGATCTTATGACAAATATTGACAAATACAGTGAGATTAAAGGCACTGAACTTCTAAAAAAACTGAAGAAGTATGTAAAAACAACAGGATTGGACTTTTCTGTTGTGAAAGAGTACCTTCCGTTTTATCCAGACAAGGTATATAGAAACATTTATGAAGGAGGCTTGATGGGTGAGCTGGTATAAAGAACATAAGCAGGAATGGAAGGAAATAATAGAAACTATATCTCGAGAGGTAAACAGAACTCCACAGATTGAAATTGGAAAGAAACTTGATGAGCTTATAGATGATGTCAGAGATGACAGGATGTTATCCAAGAATAATCCTTCCGCTCAGCTTGATTATAATATTCCAGAAATGCTTAAAGAAATTATTGATAGTAGGTTCTATGAATCAGACTATAACAATATAACGAAGAAGCTTCTTTATGAGGATGTTTCGTATAATGAAGCAATCCAAAATGGAATAGCTATAATTGCTGACTTGGATATCTTTAATTATAATAAGTGAAGAATTGTGGTTGTTGCATTTGGAGCAATAACCAGTCATGGAGTAAATATTTATATGTAATAAAATCCCTACGCACTGCATAAATCTTTCATGTAAACGCAGACAGTTTCTGGCTTTAGCACATACTTGGGGTGTGAATACATCCGTATGTACTAAGGAAGATGTAGCATATACAGTAAATATCAGGAAAATGTATTTGCTTAAATTTTTAACACCCATAATCATTATTTTTTCCAAAGGGGTATACAGTATTAGTCCGTATATGTACATGCAAACATAGATGATTACGCATGTTGAGACAGTATGTCTTTTGGGTAAAAATGTTACTAGATCGAAATCTCATGTAAATCTTGGCTTAGATGTCGAGGATTACTATAGAATTAAAGATGAGTAACAGAAATAATATTGAAACGCGAGTCTGCAGGTGTTGGGAGAAATCCCGATACCGGCAGGCTTTTTGGGTTACGAAAAAAATTTTGACTATTATAATAAACATGACATATAGTTGTCGTGTTGACTTTAATAAGATACATATGGAGCGTGAGAGAAATGAAGATAGACAGGCTGATTGTATAACGAGTTATGATCTGAAAAAGCTGGATGAAATGTATGCGTACTATGCTGATAAAGGCTGCGAAGTATTGCCGCTTGAAGAGTGCATGAGAAAAAGGAGGCTTGACGTCATGAGGTTGGACGGTTTTGGATTATTGGCTGAGGATATGGGAAAGATGATCCGATTTTACAGGGATGTGCTTGGATTTGAGATCAAGGAGGCGGAGGATGCATCCAATGTATATCTTGTAAAAGACGGGACGCTGTTTCTATTGTACGGCAGGAAAGATTTTGAAAAGATGACTAACCGCCGGTATGAGTATGTGCGGGGCCTGAATGGACATTCGGAAATTGCTCTTTATGTAGATACCTTTGATGAGGTCGATGCTGCGTTCAAGAATGCAATTGAAAATGGGGCAACGCCGGTATTGGAGCCTGAGTTGGAGCCTTGGGGACAGAGGACCTGCTATATCGCTGATCCGGAAGGAAATCTGATTGAGATCGGTTCCTGGAATAAACCTTTTGAAGATAAGGATGCGGGGAGGTAAGCAGCGGTGGCGTTTGATTTCAAGAAGGAATATAAAGAGTTTTACATGCCAAAGAATAAGCCTGACATTGTAACGGTACCAAGCATGAATTATATCGCAGTACGAGGATCAGGAGATCCGAATCAAGAAGATGGAGAGTATAAGCAGGCTATCGGATTGCTGTATGGGATTGCCTTTACAATTAAGATGAGCAAGAAGAGCGATCATCGGATTGAGGGTTATTTCGATTATGTTGTTCCGCCGCTGGAAGGATTCTGGTGGCAAGATGGAGTGGACGGAATTGACTATGCGCACAAGGAAAAATTCCATTGGATATCTGTGATCCGCCTTCCGGATTTTGTGACTGATGAAGATTTCCGGTGGGCTGTAGATGAGGCGACTAAAAAGAAAAAGATGGATTTTTCCAAGGTAGAATTTTTGAAAGTCGAGGAAGGACTTTGCGTCCAGTGTATGCATATCGGTTCTTATGATGATGAGCCTGCTACGGTGTCTATGATGCATGAGTTCATGGAACAGCAGGGGTATGAACTGGATATTACGGATAAGCGGCTGCATCATGAGATTTATTTGAGCGATGCCAGAAAGGTTGCTCCGGAGAAGCTGAAGACTGTGATCAGGCATCCGATTAAGGCAAAGGGGTATTGAACACATGGAATACATTAGGGTAAAGGCATAACATATACTTCAACTCATGGGGATTACACGGCTTGTCAGTTAATCTGCGATGGAGGAGAAATTAAGGCGGTTATCGATTTCTCTTCGGCAGGTTGTATTCCTGCAGTATGGGAGATTATGAGGTCATATATCCAATCAGGTGGAGTAAGCAGAAACGGATCATATTTTGATGTTGGGGATTTTTCTTTATATGTAAAAGAGTACGTGAAATACTCGCCGCTTACTGAAAGCTAAATAAGATAGATGAGACATCACTGATTCGCGGCGAAGAGATACCGGATGGGATGTTTCATCTTTGTTGTGAGATTATAGTAAGACACAAGGATGGTACATATCTGTTAATGCAGCGTGATGAAAGAAAACACTTTGGAGGAATGTGGGAAGCAACCGCTGGAGGCTCTGCTTTGCAGGGAGAAGATCCAATGACTTGCGCCCAAAGAGAGTTACTTGAAGAAACCGGTATTTCTTCCGACGAATTAGTTGAAATTGGACGAGTACTGCATCATGGGCATAAGACATATTATGTAGATTACCTGTGCGTTACAGATATCGATAAAAACAGCGTAGTTTTACAGGATGGAGAAACTTCTGCTTATAAGTGGGTTACTGCAAGCGAATTACGAAAAATGTCCAGAGATGAGTTGGCTACGCAAAGGCAAATTAGTTTTATTGAGGAATTACACTAACAGACTGGAGCAGGAATAGGTTAAACTATGGAGTTAGACTGATTCATAGGGAAATGGGGATTATAAAATGACAGAAGAAGCTGGAAAACGAGCTATTGAGAAGGCACTATTATATTCTAAGCATGAGTGGTATGCATCAGAGAAAAATGTAATGCATGGTATCGACAAAAATGGGAGATATGTAGATACGCCGGATATTACATGGCGAGGTGAAGAATTCGATTGTGGTTGGTGGAAGCCGGGACAGCTGAATGTAGGAATTCCCTATGGATGGGGGAATGCTTCATCATTGGAAGAGTTTGACCTGGGTATTGTTGAAGGTAAGTACGCTGGAAATGTACCGGAAGATACATCACGATATGGAAGTCATGAATGTGTGGGTGTAGATTGCTCGGGGCTTGTAACAGTATGTTGGGAACTACCAAAGAAAATACGGGCTAGAGATATTCCCGAAATTGCAGATTTAATAGATATAAAGGATATTAGACAGGGTGATGTCTTTGCGATATCTTCGCATGTCATGTTGTTTAAGGAATTCATTAATAAAGATAAGTGTAAAGTTAGAATTATAGATTCAACCAGAAGTATTGGCAAGGTGTCTCAAAGAGAATTTTTATTAGAAGATTTGCTTTGTCAAGGATATCGCGCATATAGGAAAAGATAGAATTTTTTTAGATAATACATTCATAATAATGGATTTTTATAATTTTGGTATGTACTAAAAATGTACATACCTTTTTTGTTTTTAGTTTAAATTCTTAATATCTGTTCTGTCTGGAATTAATATCTGCACGGTAATTTGGTTAACATAACGAATGAAAACCAAAATTCTTTGTGTAATAAGTTCACAAAATTTTAATGTTCGATTAGTGCAAGTATACAATACATACAATGAATAGCAATTTTTTGGTTGACTTAAGTAATAAATGTGCATAATATATTAACAAAGTTAATACATTAACAACGGAAATAAATAAATGGGGGCATTAGTGAATTGGATAACAATCCGATAGTCAATAACAGCGATATGAATGAAGCTCACAGAGCGCAGTTATTGAAGATTATTCATCAAAAGGAATTACAAAACGAAATATGTTCCAGGGCAGAGCTTGCGAAAATGACGGGACTCACCCAGGCATCCATAACCAAGATAGTTGCATCTCTTATTGAGAGTGGAATTGTGTTAGAGACGGGTATTATCAAGGGGAGCGGAAACAGGCGTGCGATCGGACTTAAGCTTAATTCTGAGAAGAACTGTGTGATTGGGGTCAAGTTTTCAAGATATATGTACACAGTTGGTTTGTTTGATATATCAGGTAAGTTCTACAAACAGACTGAAGTCGAGTTTGACATTACGGATGATCCGAAGATAGTTCTTAAGGATATGAAGAAGCTGATCCGTGAGTATCTTGATAAAAACGAGAACGTTGTGGCAATAGGAATGGCGGTTCCGGGGCCTTATCTTAAAAATGAAGGGCACATAGCTGTTGTGTCACACATGATGTCGTGGCACGATGTAAATTTCCTTAAGGAATTTGAGAATGAATTCGATAAGCCATTTTTCATAGAACAGGATGCAAACGCCGGAGCCATGGCAGAGTGGTGGTTTGGTAATCATAAAAAGCCCATGAATACACTTGCATACTTCCTAATGGGAGAGGGTGTAGGTTCCGGAATAGTTGAGAATGAGAAGCTTTTATTTGGAAAACAGGGTGCAGCAAGTGAGGTTGGACATATTAGTATAGACTATCGCGGACCCAGATGTGAATGTGGCAATTACGGATGCCTTGAGCTTTACTGCTCTACACGGGTAATGCTTGCAAGAGCAAAGGAAGCTTTGCCATCAATTTTTACTGATAAAAAGCACAATAGAATTGATGATTACGATGTGATATTCGAGGCTGCAAGAAAAGGCGATGGCGCCATACTCGATATCATGAAGGAAATGGCCCAGTACATAGCCTATGGCTGCGTTACCTTAATAAATGCATATAATCCCGACATCATAGTAATAGGCGATGTCATTTCGAAAGCGGGTGATATTTTATTACCGCAGATAAAAAGAATAGTTGAGGAGAGAACCATTCCTGAGCTGTTTTCACAGGTCGACATTATGATGTCCGAATTAAGTGTTGACCCTACACTTTATGGAGCAGCAGCGATTGCTACTGACAGAGTACTGGGGAAACCCAGTGAATATCTTACGGCAAAATAATTCAGGATATGAATTCCTGATATTTTAGCAATATAAGGGGAGGTTAAAGGCGGCAATGAAAGAAAATCCTTTAATTCTTGAAATGCGAGGAATTACAAAGGTGTTTCCCGGGGTTAAGGCACTTTCAGATGTAACACTCGAAGTCAAAAGAGACTCAATTCACTCGATATGTGGTGAAAATGGTGCCGGTAAATCCACGCTGATGAAGGTATTGTCCGGTGTATATCCTTATGGGACATATAGTGGTCAGATCATCTTTGACGGGCGGGAGATGAAATTCCGTAATATCAAGGAATCCGAGCAGACAGGAATTGCAATTATTCATCAGGAACTTACGATGATTCCGGAATTGTCAATCACAGAGAATATTTTCATGGGAAATGAGCTGACAAATGGCGGACTTATCGACTGGACAGAGCAGCGAAGAAGGACAGTGGAGCTTCTTGACAAGGTAGGGCTGAATATCAGTCCTGATACGCTTATTAAGAACCTGGGTGTAGGACAGCAGCAGCTTGTTGAGATAGCGAAGGCACTTTCCAAAAATGTTAAGCTTCTCATACTTGATGAGCCTACATCAGCTCTTAATGAGGATGATTCGGCCAATCTTCTTGAACTCATGAGAGGTCTTAAGGAGAAGGGCATCACCTGTATCATGATATCTCACAAACTTAATGAGATTGCGGCGATATCTGATGCGGTTACGGTTATCCGTGACGGACAAACTGTTGAAAGCTATGAAGTAGTAGCCGGACAGGTGGATGAGAACAAGATCATCAGGTCGATGGTAGGTCGTTCGATTGAAAACAGATATCCGGAGCATAAGTCCAATCCGGGAGAGGTCATTTTCGAAGTATCAAACTGGAATATTGAGGATCCTGCAGTCAAGGACAGGATGGTCTGCAAAAACTCTTCATTTTATGTACGCTCAGGTGAAGTCGTAGGATTTGCGGGACTCATGGGAGCAGGAAGAACAGAGCTCATGCGTTCAATTTTCGGGCAAAACTACGGAATCTATAAATCAGGAACAATCAAAATAAAGGGAAAGAAAGTTAAGCTGAAAACCGTTCAGGCGGCCATAAAGCATGGAATAGCTTATGTGCCTGAGGATCGTAAGAATCTGGGACTTAACCTTTTGGACAGCATCAGAAAAACCATAGTTTCAGCCAACATGGACAAGATTCTGACAAACGGACTTCTGGATTCGACAAAAGAGCTTAAGGCATCTGAGGAGTACAGAAAGGCGCTTCGAATCAAATGCAAGGACGTAGGAGTTGGAGTAAGCACTTTATCAGGTGGTAATCAGCAGAAGGTAGTTCTATCAAAATGGATGTTTACAGAGCCGGATGTGCTGATACTTGATGAGCCTACAAGAGGTATTGACGTAGGTGCAAAATATGAGATTTACAAGCTGATACATGAACTTGCCGATCAGGGGAAGGCAGTCATAATGGTTTCTTCAGAACTTCCTGAGCTATTAGGGGTAGCAGACAGGATATATACAATTTTTGAAGGAGCTATCACAGGGGAACTGAGAGCTGAGGAAGCTGATCAGGAAGCACTAATGAAGCGAATGACAGTTACATCCGCTTAACAACAAATAGGGAAGAGGTTTAAAGTCATGAAATATATTAAGCAGGTTTTAGGGGAAGACCTTCGTCAGTACACCATGGTTCTGGCACTGGCTGTGCTGATTGTTGTATTCAATGTTATATCTGATGGAAGAATGCTCACTTCTTCCAATTTCCAGAATCTTTTATCAGGTAATGCTTACGTCCTTATTCTGGCGCTTGGCATGCTGATGGTTATCGTAATAGGTCAGATTGATCTGTCAGTTGGTAGTGTTGCCGGTTTCTCAGGAATGGTAATGGCTAAGGTAGCAAGTGAATTAAATCTCCCTTGGTATCTGGCAGTGCTCATTGCACTTGCAATCGGAGCACTTGTTGGTGCCTGGAACGGTTTTTTCCTTGCAAAGCTCGGTATTCCGGGATTCATCACAACACTGGGAAGTATGATGATGTTCAGAGGCGCAGTTATCTGGATATCTCAGTCCATCTCAGTTCCCGCACCTGAAGAACTCAGATTTTTCGGAGCAGGCTACATGCCTGAGTGGGGACCTAAATTCACAGGAATGAATAACTCAACTCTTGTTTTGGGAATAATCGGTATTATCGCTCTTATAATCGTTGAAGTCAGAAAGTACAAAAATTCCGGACAGATCGCCGGTGCAAAGCAGCCTTTATGGGTTGTAGTAGCAAGAATAGTTCTGATTTCTCTGATAATAGCTTACTTTACCTGGCTCTATGGAACAGGAAGAGAGGGAACTTCCTTCCCGATACCGGGACTGATTCTCCTTATTCTTGTTATCGTTTATCACATTATTACACAGAAGACCAGATTTGGTCGTCACATCTATGCAGTAGGTGGAAATAAGAGTGCAGCAGCTCTTTCAGGTGTAAATGTGAGCCGCACATATTTCCTTACAATGATGAACATGTCCATGCTTGCAGCAGTTGCCGGAATTCTTTTCGTAGGAAGATCTACAGCAGCAGGTCCTGCTGATGGTAACCAGTGGGAGATGGACGCTATTGCATCAGTATTCATCGGCGGTGCAGCTGTTTCAGGTGGTGTTGGAACCATCATTGCAACCATGGTCGGTGGTATGGTTATGGCAGTTCTTAACAACGGACTTATGCTCATGGGTGTAGGTGCTGATAAGACACAGGTTATAAAAGGCCTTGTCCTTCTTATTGCCGTAGCATTTGATGTTTACAACAAGAAGGTAGGAAAAGCTTCTATTATAGGAAGACTCTTCCCTTCAAAGGAAGCAGCAAAGAACTGAGGATAAACAGGAATCTGTAAATTTGTAAGGCGTATCCGGCAGGTAGCGCTGCCTGCCGGCCTTAAATAGAAAAAAGGTTATATTTACCAAGGAGGAAAGTTATGCAAAAGAAAAAGATTATGGCAATGATGCTGTCTGTAGTTCTTACAGTAACTACACTTACAGCATGTAGTTCAGCTCGCGAGGGCTCATCAAGTTCATCTGATGAAAAGAAATCAGAAGCTACAACAGAAACAGCTACTGAAGCTGAGTCAACTGAGAAAGCAGCTGATACAACAGAAGCTACAGAATCTACAGAAGAGACTGCTTCAGATTCAGAGGCAACTCCTGCAGCTACAGAGGGCTTTGAGGAAGGTGCTACCATCGGCGTTTCACTTCCCTGGCTTGGAACTCAGAACTGGAAAGAAGCTGAGACAATGTTCAAAGAAGAGCTTGAAAAAGCAGGATATAAGCCTATAGTTCAGGCAGCTGACCAGAAGGTTCCTCAGCAGCAACAGCAGATCGAGTCAATGATCGAGAACGGCGCTAAGGTTATCGTTGTAGGTCCTATCGATGGAACACAGCTTGGTAGCGCACTTGAGCAGGCTAAGGATGCCGGTGTTTATGTAATCGGTTATGACCGCCTCATCGAGAACACAGAAGCAGTTGACGGCGTTGTTCAGTTCGGTAGTGTTCGTACCGGTGAATTACAGGGACAGGCACTCCTTGACGGTCTTAAGAAAGAAAAAGGCGAAGGCCCTTACAACATCGAGCTTTTCGGTGGCGGCCCTGCTGATCCTAATGCTCCTAACTTCTTCAAAGGTGCTATGTCAGTTCTTCAGCCTGAAATTGATGCAGGTAACATCGTTGTAGTATCCGGTCAGACAGAGTTCACACAGTGTGCTACAGAGGACTGGGACAATGCTAAAGCTCAGAAGCGTATGGATTCACTTCTTGCAGGTAACTACTCCGATAAAGAGATCGACGGTGTTCTTTCTCCTAACGATGGTATCGCAAGAGCAATCGTAACAGCTTGTGAGGATGCAGGTCAGCCTAATCCTGTAGTTACAGGTCTTGATGCAGAGAATGAGTCAGTTGAATGGGTATGGCAGGGCAAGCAGTACTGCACAGTTGCTAAGCCTACACAGGATCTTGTTGCTAAGTCAATCGAGATCATCAACGACCTTAAGGATGGTAAGGGAATGCCCGCTACAGATGTAACAACAGACAACGGCAAGAAGGAAGTTCCGATCTATGAGCTTGATCCTACAGTTGTTACAAAGGACAACGCTAAGGAAGTTTTCGCAAACGATCCTGATCGTATGGCCCTTATGGACTAATAGTTTTTGTCATAAAAATATGAGTGGTACAGGTGTGTAAATGCCTGTACCATTTTTTTTGAGCACTTAGCAATGCTCTTCACATCTTTTGGGGATACGGAGTATAATCAGAAGGCTATGGCAGTTATACCTAAAGGAGCCATTTTTGCTGCAGAAAACCTTGATAAAAGCAGTTATTGTTTCACGTCATGTGCCACTACTCCTAAGTTTACTTATGATGGATTCAGGCTTGTATCGAATAAAGAGATAAGGGACATCTGTTCTGCAGATTATGAGAAGATAAAGCACCTTGCTTCTTGTCAGAAACATGTCCTTCCTAATGAAGAGCATAGCTCTAGGAAAAGAAAAATATGGCATGCCAAAATCGGAAGAACACTTGTGGACACATTTTATCAGTGAATGATTTAATACTCTTTTTGTCGATGCTAATCAAAGTTAGGAAAAGACTGTGAAAAATGCTTATTTAGCATTCTTTGCAGTCTCTTTTGATGTAGCGGTATTTTCTTTTGAACCAAAGGTAATGAAGAATAGCATCATAAAGATAAGTCCAAAACCTATGGCATCGTAGATGGTGAATCTACTCTTTAAAACAAATGTTGAGATAAGGGCAGCTGTTATTGGTTCAGCAAAACTGTAAAGAATAGCTTTTTGTGGACCGATCTTTGAGACTCCGCTTATGTATAGGGTAAATGCACAAATATTACCGATAACGACAACAAAGAGTATTCCCAATATTCCCATAAGGTT
>NZ_FOBE01000077.1:0-1445 GCF_900109475.1 Butyrivibrio sp. ob235 | reverse complement strand
TGCGGCATAACAGAAACCTCTTCCGACGCAGAGTCGGTGGTGGTAGTTCATGAGGAGATGCATCCCTGGGGAGCAGGTGCTCCGACAGATGATGAGGATATCTATTTTAAGGTTGTAGACCTTAATGATGGGAGCATAGTTACTCTATTTAAAGGACCTCAGCAGTTTTTTGATATTTATTGGAAATGATATAAAAATCCTATAAGAAAATTAGCACTCTACTTGACAGAGTGCTAATTTGGTGTTATACCATATATAGAACAAAGGAACAGAGAAGACCATAAGGACTTAGGTTCCCTAGATCTGAACCCTCCGTCCCAATGCTCAAAAATAAATGTTTTTGATGCAAAGGAGGAAAAAACTATGTTAGCACCTAGTATTTTTGAAGAAAATCTTTTTGACAATCTGTTCAATTTTCCGGATTTCAGAGAACTGAACAACATGGAGCGGAAGCTCTACGGACGTCACGCCGACAGGCTGATGAAGACTGATGTTAAGGAAGAGGATAACCAGTATGAAGTTAGTGTTGATCTTCCTGGTTTTGCCAAAGAGGATATTAACCTTGAACTGAATGACGGGTATCTTACAATCAGTGCTTCAAAGAACATGAACAATGACAAGAATGATAAGAAAGGACGTCTGATCAGGCAGGAGCGATACAGTGGCTCGATGCAGAGAAGCTTCTATGTAGGCGACCAGATCACAGAAGAGGACGTAAAGGCAGCCTTCCATCACGGAGTTCTGACACTTACCATTCCTAAGAAAGAACAGGAAAAGCTTCCTGAAAAGAAACATATCATGATAGCTTAAGAGCCAATAGGCTCCACATAATAAGAAAACTCCTAAAAGGCATCCCGAGACCAATCACCTCGGGATGTTTTTTGTATTATGATTTTCACGACAAATCAGAGCAAGAAATGTCGGGTAATACTAACACCATCGGATTAAACTGATACTATAAATATCAGGAAGAGGTAAGGATATATGAATAGACCAATTACAACATTATAGTGGTGCTATTGTGTGAATAGGTGGGGCTCAATTGCGAACTAGGTGGGCTCACAGCCCGAAATATTCAGATAACTTCAAATGAAAAAGATGTACATGGAAATTATGACTTTCGTGTACATCTTTTTTTGTAGCAATGCATTATTTATGTATTTTTTAGATTATCAAAAATCGGAATATAGTACAATTAGGGAGGATATTTAAAATCTGAATCGGGAACAAAAGTAAGTTATACCATAGGTTGTCTGCTTATGGAAGGAGTTTTGACGGAAATGCAGGTAAGGGGTACTACGCAGACATTACAGAAAAGGTACAGTCAGTTACGCCTGAGCTGTACAAAGCAGGGGATAAAAGGTATGAAATACAGTGTTGACACCTACAGACTTTATCAGAGCGAAAAGCGCTTTGCACATACTGTTCGCATCCATGTAAGAATG
>NZ_FOBE01000015.1:0-102573 GCF_900109475.1 Butyrivibrio sp. ob235 | reverse complement strand
ACGATTCCTAGTTTCATCTTTTATCTCCTTTTTCCCTTATTTAAGGGATTTCTTAACATTATTACTATAAAATCTACACCATTTTACACCAGAAATGATAAGTTTTGATTATTTTTTTACTTCCCAAATTTTCAGCAAAAAATAATTAAGGCTTATCAGCAGCCTCAAACTGTTTAATTGCAAGAAGTAAAGAATCATCAGTCACATGTACATAAGTATCCATCGTAGTGGATAGCTGAGCATGTCCCAAAATCTTTTGAAGAGATTTCGGATTGACTCCTCTCTCAATACATCTGGTTGCAAATGTGTGTCTTAATGCGTGCATACAAAAAGGTTTTATTCCTGCCTTGTCACATATCTTATATAGGTTGGTATCGTAAGTAGAATTCTTAATTGGCTCACCTGTACGAAAGTTAACAAATATCAAGTCCTTCATGCAAACTTCTCTCTCAAGCCCTGTCCTTCATATTAAAAGAAGCATCATCACGCGTGTATAAAAATAACATAGAACACCCATTTTTTCAACCATATCAGCCTCCGTCAAATGAGCTCCACGTTATTCAAATACTCGTCAAATGCTTCTCTTTTAATCAATATTTTTCTGCCTACCTGAAAGGAAATCTTGTTTAACGGATCTTTACATAATTCCCTTATTCTGTTTATTCCTATATTGGAATACTCAGAAACTTCTTCTACTGTCATTGATGGATTACTATTATCAATTGTCATGCAAGTTTATTTCGCTCCTCCAGCATTTCCCGACGCTCAATAGCTTCCTCAGTCAATTGTTTCTGATAATCCTTTTTCTTGTAATACTCTTCAATCTGCTTCTTTTGTCTGGCAGCTTTTTGAGCTCTCCTCTGAGCGTTAGTATTATTATTGTTTCTTTGTCGATTCTGAGTACTCTGATTTCTTATCTGTTCCATTAACTGATCAAGTTTTTCTTCATCCGATAATAGTTCAGCCTCGCGTCCTTTTATAGCCATATCCACATGCTGAATAGTCCCTGCTCCCCCGTTCTCTTTTAGGAACATGCCTGTTTTCCGGATCTTTCCGTCAAGAACCTGATCTGCACCATCCATTCTGAATTCTGTTTCTTCTGCTCCAAGGAAAATCGCTCCGACACCTGCATCCTTAAGACTCTTTAACTCATCGCCGTTTTCAGCCTTGTACCACACTTTGAGCTGATCAAAAACCTCATCATTTTCATCTATCCATCCATTTCCATCTATGTCATATTCTGCAAGATCCTTGAAGCCATCACCACTTTTCGCTCCAAAAAGCTCATTTCCATCGTTAATCTTGCCATCTCCATTTTTATCCAGTGCCAGGAATCCGCTTCCTTCACCAAGCGTAGATATCTCATCCTCTTTTCCATCAGCATCCAGGTCAAATTTGAATTTCTTATCACTAAGCCCTGCAGTGTCTGATCCTGTATTTATGATAAGTGGATCAAACAGCGCATCTAGCGGAGAAGCCATCGGCACAAAAACTTCTGACACTTTGCATCGTTCCATAGAGGCGTTCATATTAACATCAATGCTTCTACCATCTGTAGTTTTGACTGTTCCCTTGGCTTCATAGGTTGTCGTTTCAGTCTCAGTTGTTTTATCGACGAGACCAACAAATCCCATGTTGCTGCCTTTTCCAGTTTGGCCGTACTGTTTATCATAATACCTTGAAGCTGCACTGTTTATTTCACTCTGATCAATTCGCATATAGAGCCCTCCTTAAGCTTCTGTCAAATATCTCACTGCAAGCTTCACTAAGTTCGAAAAAACCTCACTAAGTGAACTTGCATGGCTCGCACTAAGTTCGGCAATACCTCACTAAGTGCTCTGCTCAAAAAGCGCTTTCCGTAGCTTTAATCTATGTAGTTTTTCCTTACGCCAGCCAGTTTCCTAAAAATGATGAAAGTCCATAGTTCCCGGTAAGCCCATAGCCACTCCAAACTGAGCCGGCACCACCGATCCTGCTCATTAGCGCGCCTACATAATCCATCCCAAAATTCATGCGATCACCTCCTCACAAGGAGCTTTTTCCTTAGCTATTTCAAGTATCGTCCATGAAATGAGACAATTAAATAGGATTGTAACGAACGGACAGTTTAATGTAATGAATAGTCATTTTTCTTTTGACTGCAGCATTACCGTAACGATAAAAGTATTATTTCCAGTCTCCACTTTGACTCCGCCGAGATATTTTTCTGCGATGTTTTTTACACTTTTTAGCCCAATACCATGCTGCCCGTTATCTGTTTTTTCCTTTTTCCTGCTAACTATCGAGCTATCTTTGTCACGTATAACAGTTCCATCATAAGAATTTTCTGCTTTTATCAGATAAAAGTTATCTTTTGAAGTCCCATATAGCTTAATAAATCGTTCTTTTTCCGATAACAATGCCACCGCTTCCAATGCATTATCTAAAAGGTTATTGAGTACAATAGCCATATCCATAGCACTGATACTCTTATCCTCAGGGTAAGAAAACTCACACTCAAAGGTACATCCCTGCTTTTCTGCCTGAGTTGCCGCTTCATTTATTACAACATCAGTAACCGGATTACCTGTAGAATATTTCACCCCACTGGCATTCAGCTCTATATCCATTTCACTTAAAAAATCACTTGCATCCTGATAGCGATTATTCTCGATAAAACTCTTTAAAATCATCAGCTTCCCTGCCATATCATGACGCAGAGTCCTGATCTGATCGTGATGTTTTTCAGTAAATTCTATCTTTTTTCTCAGAAACTCCTGCTCCTGCACCTGTTCCTGAAGCAAAAGGTCTTCTTCCTTTAAGCGCCTATACCGCTGCCAGGTTGCTATGGCTGATAATTCACCTATAAAGATAAGCACTGCAAGAATTGTCAGAGTATATCTAAGACTTCTCTTTTCGTCCAGCAAAACAAATACTTCCTTTTGTAGCGGAACAACCATGACATCTACAATCATGTATGAAATAAAATATGATACCGCAGAGTAGATTGAAAGATAGACTGCTTCTGTCCAGGTCATATCATACTGTTCTGGACAAATCCTTTTTATTAATAAAAATTCTCCCCACACCATGACAGTCATAAATATTACTTGAGCAAGCATCAGCAAAAACATCCTGAGCCACAGTTCTTCTATCGCTCCTTCCAGCGAATAATCTATACTTCCTATGACCATGTCTGTTATTGAATTAGAAGCTGCTGTATTAATCAAATGCCAGACATAATATACGTTCTGCCAGAGGAAAAACACAAAGATTATGTGTGGCATTGCTTTTTTGTCATAAAAATAAAATATTGCTGCGATTGTCAGAACACTTATTACGGTAAATAGCCCTTTTACAGGGAAAGGAAGAGAATACAGACATAATGCCTCAATCGTAATTACTACTGATAACACAATCCTCTTTACACTGTTCAAGACCTCTTTTTTTATAAACAGGCTCATGAAAAAATACAAAAATATGCCTCGTATCAAAATTATTGATACTCCATAAAATTCTTCTATTATCCTAATTTGCACTTCTGACATATACACCAAGTACCTCGTCACAAAATATGATCCATATATGCTTTAACAAAATCTGCATATTTATATTTGGAAATAATTATAGAATCTCCGCTGCCCATAATGGCTTCTGTCCTTGTGTACCCTCTGATATGATTCAAATTCACAAGATATCCTCTATGTATTCTGAAAAACTCTTTTCCCAGTTCATCTTCAAATTCTGACATTCTTTTATACACTTCATAGCTTTTGCCTTTGAGATGTACAGTAGTTTTCCTGCCATTACTTTCTATATACAAAATATCCTTGATGGCTATCTGGATTGTTATTCCACCTGTCTGGATTGTTGTGTATTGTTCTCCTGTATCCTCTTCATATGCAGCTTCACATATCATCTGGGCATCCATTTTTTTCAGTTCTTCCACTGCTCTTCGAAGTTCAGACTCAAATGCAGCCTTAGATATTGGTTTAAGAAGATAACCGTAAGCCCTTACACCAAAAGCATCTCCCATTCTGTCGGGAATACCTGTGACAAATATGATAAGCGGCCTTGAAGCCCTGATACTGCGGCCACTTTCTTCAATTCTTTCCCCCAGAGCTTTTGCTGCCTCAATTCCATCAGTACCACCCATAGCTATATCAAGAAAAAGCACATCTATTTTTGTTCCTGAATCTATGTCCTTTATGAGGTCTTCAGCTGATGAATACTCCTTTATTTCCGCGTTATACACACTTCCGGAAAGCCATCCGTAAAGTAATTCTCGTACTGCTTTTTCATCATCACAGATTGCAAAACACATTTTTCTCATAATGTGTGAACCCACTTTCCTCTTTTATTGTCTATCACATCCATATCATCAAAACTAACAATCATAATGCCGTTAACAACAAAGTTATCTCCATAGACATAACAAAAAGCTTAACATGATTCTTCATGTAAGCTTTTTGAATTTCAACTATATTTTAATCATAACATTATGCCAGCACTCTCTATAGGTCAATGTTATGAATGGTCAGTTTTATGTCATGAGTGGACATTATTCCTTCTTATCAACAGTTGAAGGCAACAGCGATGAAAGTGCATCCGAATATCTTCCCTGGCTATTATACGATCCACCACCCCTTGCTGCTGCGTTAGTAATCGCCCTTCCTTTGTCACTCATCTTTGACGCAAACGAATTATACCCGGTGAAAAGTGTCTTTAGTGTTTTTATATCTGAACTCTTAAGCTTATCCTCATCCACCTCAAGCTTATTATTGGCTCCTACACTTATGCCCACCTTGTTTAATAGATCCTCATTTACTTCAGTTGTTTTAATCATCCATGTAGCAGAACGTAGCACATCTTTGGTGTTTGACTCTGCAGCACCATCCAATGTTCGGTTGTAACTATCCACAAAGCTCTTAACAGCCTTGCCGATACTATCCCAATCGTACTCTTCAGTTACTGTCTCTTCACCTGTTTCCTCATTTTTAGTAGTCTTCTGCTTTTTTTGCCAAAGAGAGTCCTTCATCAGATTCTGCGCAGCTTTCGTCAATGTGCCTGCATTACTTGCCATAGAAGTAAGCTTTGCATGCGAGTCCTTACCTGCAGCAGCATTTTCTACTTTCTGCTTGGCATAGTATGCTTTCACAAGCTTTTTGTACGAGCCATTTCGGAGCATAGCATAATCAGAAACACTAAAAGGGCTTGTTGCACTTGTGCTGGTATTTATATTTAGCCCCGATAAAAAAGAGCTTGCATTCTGATTATAATCGCTGAAATCATAATCAGATTTATCATAATAACTACCACTTAATGAGTCTCTTATCGTTGACATCTCCTTGCCCTCCTTTGCTTCACTGTGGATGCAATCTTTTTATGAAAGTTGATAATTTCATGAAAGAGCTTGTATCCATCATATTCCAGGTCTCAGACCTTAATGTCTATCCTTTTTCTGTGCATCATTAGTTCTTCCATCCTCTGCTGTTCTGTAAAAGTCTTCCCATCTATGCTTTGATCATTTTCCATTTCTTCGGCAATCAGCTTATCTTCCTCTGGTATATCTTCAACAGATTCAACTGATTCCATGTTTTCATCCATTTCTTCAAGGTTATCCATAACATCCGCAAGAAGTCCATCGCTCTTCTCCACTCCGGTTGCTTCTTCGATAAACTCTTCTTTGCGCTCTTCGGGTGTCTTGGGTGCTGCTTTCTTGGCTGCTTCAGCAATCTTCTCTCCGGTCTCCCATGCCTCATCAAGCATATGAAATACCTGTTCATGGTTGTATTCCGCTTTAACCGCAGCTATCTGATTATCATAGTCTTCAATCATTTGAAGTTTCTTCTTGATGTCTTCAATGGACTCAGACTGTATATTTTTGAGGTTATGCTTTTGGTTCTCGATAAACGCAATCTGATTATCGCGTTTTTGCTGCCGTTCCATTCGGTTCTGTTCTGCCTTGGAGGAAAAATTATTAAACAAATTTAAGCCCTGTACGTTTATGTTCATATGCACTCTCCAATACTCTTTCTAACTCTTCAATCTGCTCTTGTGTGATATATGAATCCTTTTCCATTGAGAAAAAAGATTCCAGCAATGCTATTGCTTTCGCATATATGCTCTTAATCCATCCCATAAGCAGATCCTCCCATAGATTATTGCTCAGTAGCATTTGCTGTAGTAGCTGCAGTCTCCTCTTCCTTCGATTTATAATACTCATCAAAAAGCTTGTTTGCTGCCTTCAATGTTTCATTACATATGGATGGAAGCTCTCTCCCCCATGCACCTGTAGCCAGATTGAATCCCTTTTCCATAGCCTTCTGCATCTTTTTCATTTTCTCTACATCATCGCCTGCAAGAGCTGATGCAAAGTCAAAAAGTCTCTGAGAAGTCTGCTTTACACCATAATATCCATCTTCAGAAATATCCTTTTGTGCCTGAGCTTTAGTTGCTGCATCTACCTTGAAATTGCCACCAGCCAGTCTTTTCCAAAAGCTGTCATCTGTTGCCTTTCCAAAAGCTGAAACCTGACCTTCCAATGTTTTCCTGACAATTTCCAGAAGCTTGTTTCTCTGATCCTCTTCAGCCTGTTTCATCTGCTGAACTATTGCTGCTCTGTCTGCAGGTGACTTCTTATTTATGCTATATAACCCTGCATCCTTTTCAGCCGTCTTCTCGTAAACTGCCGCAGATTCTTTATTCTCGCTTGCTACTTCCTGAACACTGTCAGTTTTCTTTCCATTTTCAGAACTATAGTTTTCTGTGTTCATGACTGAATAATCAGTATTCTGAATGTTTCCTACTAATCCTGTACTCATAACAAATACCTCCTTTATTAACATCTGTTAATCATTTAGTTATAAAAAAGCTATATTTCTGCATCAACCATGCCACCTACTTCTGTCATTCCAGAGTCCTGTACCATCACGGGCATCTCATCTCCGCCAAGTGATAGCGAAACACCACTATCAAAACCTGATGAAACTGACGATTTCCCCAAATTCTCTTTTTCTGCCTGAAGCCGTTCAAACATTGCCTTTAGATATTTTAAGTCAGCCTTCATGATATCCCTTGCTTCATCAGATCTGTGTTTAGCCTTTAGCTGTTCAAGATCCTGTGGTTCCATGGACCCTGAGAGTGCTTCGGCCATCTCATCTAGCTCCTGATCAAGCTGAGCCGTTTCCTCAGCCTCTTCATACATCTCCTCAGCAGACATTTCCAGCTTTTCCATAAGAGCTTCGAACTCTTCCTGTTCAAGTTCCCTTATTTCCTCATCCGACTGAACTTTTTCTAAAGGATTTTCCTGCTCAGAAGGCAATTCTTCGTCCATGTTCTGCTCAGCAGTTTCTTCCATTTTCAGGTTCTTCTTTTTCTTCTCACAGGCACGTTGAACCATTTCCGCATGCAGGATTGCCCTCAGAATCTCTTCATCATCGTATTCTCCGGTTTTCAGCTTCTTCTGAAGGTTCCCGATTTTCATCCTGATCCCGATTGAAACCTGAGCAGCTTTTGCGGAAGTCTTGGCACTTAATACCTGTGCTGAAACCTGCTTGAAGCTATACATAGCAGGTCTCTTCTTTTTAGAGCTGTTACTCGTTTTCCTTGGTCTGGACATAGAAATAGTCCCTACATGATTACCATTAAGGTCATATAAGCGCTTTGAGTAATACTCTGTATTTCCTCTGATCTGTAGTTCATATCCATACATAGTTATCGCCTTCTCCACTTCGTTCCGCATACAGTCTTACTAAGCTCACAAGTTCGCTAAGTGCGACTAGCATCCTTGCTTCGCTACGCATAAAGATTTTTCATAACCACATTATCATCCAGTTCCATACGTCTATATCATCATGGTTCTCTATTCTGAACACTCCGTCCTTTACGTCAGATGCCGAAAATTCTCCCCAGCCTCCTCCACCGCCAACTCCAGGAATTTTATAATATCCCCCGACAAATACAAATAGAGACTGCTCTTCTATTTCAACATCAGGGTATGCTTCCTTTAAAGCCGCTCCATCAATATATATGTAATCCCCATCATACCCTGTAACTATCTTTTCTTCTGTATCTTGTACAACCGTATCCATCTTTGTCATGCTGTAAATGCCACTTATATCCAACGGGTTATTACGCTTGTACGAAAAGCATTTTATTCCAAAGATTGAAGCTATAAGTGCCATTATGAAAAGGACACCACCGGCTAAAACCACTTTTCTGTTATAGCCATTCCTCTCAAGTATCCTGTGAATCCTTTTATTTAGCACCTTATAATTATCATCCCATGCAAAAAGGAACCCTTCTTCGCACTTCATGTTTTTTCGGGACAACATGATTTCCCTGGCATTTGCCAGAAGTGATTCACCATAATCAAAAGGATCAATCCCATTCATTTGCATAGTCACAGCATCACAAACATCTTCAAGATCCCTTTTTATGTACTTTGTAGCAATATGAAGAAAAACATTAGGCCACAAAAGACACCGCACCATATCATATCCGGCAATTATCCAAAGCTGTCCCAGTTTAATGTGAGTTTCTTCATGCTTTATAACTATAAGAGCATTCTGCACGTCAAGCTTTTCCGGAATAACTATTATAGGGTGGATACAACCTATGCAGAAAGGGGAAATAGTACCCGGATATTTTCTAATTTCATTATCAAAGCCGCAGGTCGTGGCTTTATCCAGCCCCTTCACAAATTTATTTAGTCGCCTTCTTCTGTATATAAAATATGTCGCAAATATGAATATTCCAACTATATAGATAATTGAAACGATCCTGTGTGCACATAACAGATTCCATCTGCCCAATGTATACCACCCGGCTTTGGTTTCGAAAATAAGCTTAAGTTTTCCGCAAAATAAACAAAGGATCAATAGTCCCCAAGAAGCAGCCTTCGCAAATACTCTATCTGCTAAGACAGTCTTTCTAAGGAACATAATGATCCCCAAAACCAGTACTGATATAAGCGCACAGAAACCTAAAATGATTGAATAATAAACGACCAAAAATTCAAAAAACTGTGATAAATTTGTAAAGAATTGCTGCAGTCCTTGCATAACATACCTCTGCTCATCCGTGAGCTACTTATTCTTCTTTGCATTCTTTATAATGTTTTCAAATTCCTTTATCTGATCTTCAGTAAGTGACTCTGCCTCCAGAAAAGAAAAAGCCGCACCTAGTTTATTTCCTCCAAAATAATTATTGGCAAAATCTATGCTCTTTTCACGTCTGCATTCTTCCTTTGTCTTTATGGGAAGATAATGATAAACTCTGCTATCTTTTTCATCTACTGTATATGAAATAAGATTCTTCTTGCACAGCCTGTTGATAAGAACTCTCACCATTCGCTGCGACATTTTGTTCTGTCCGGGAAGTCTCTCACATATCTCTACAGAAGTAAGGTCTCTTCCAGCATCCCAAAGTGTCTCCATTATCAGCCATTCACTCTCACTAGGAAGCATTTCTTCTCTTTTCATGAAAATCTCCTCAAAATGTCACATAATCCGATATGTTACCTTTTCATAATAACATATCGGATAATGTGTGTTAATAATTAATAGCTGTTAATGATTTTTTTGGATTTTTTATTTTTTCGACTCAAGTCTTTACATCAATACTCACACTGACGCCTTCTGCTGCAGACACCTCTGTTCCTGTTGATTTTGCAATCTTTTCATCAATATGCGGAACCTTTGTATTGTGCGTGGACTCTGAAACAACGGAAACTTTCACGCCACCGACATCGATCTGCTGTGCCTTTGCATTTTCTTCGTCTGAGAATCCGGATGCCCTTGCTTGTGCATTTGCAACTCTGTCTGCTTCTTCCGCTCTTCTTTCTGATGCAGCCTCCTGAAGATGCTGTTCCTGCCACCTTCTCTCAGCTCTCTTCTTTTCACGCGCTGCTTCAGCTCTTTCATTCTCTTTCTGCAGGGTCGCATCAGCTTCCCTGGCTTTCTGCATTTCCTTATTAGTCTCAGCAATCTGCTCCATATTGTTATTTGCTATGTCTTCAGATCTTTTCTGAGTTTCAGCAAGTTCTTCTTTCTTTTTTGTGGTATCCGCGCCGGATGCCTCATCTCTCTTGATCTCAGCATCCAAAACACCGGCCTTACCATCCATCTGCTTTTTCACTCCCTGCTGAAGCTGTATCTGTTTCATGGATGTACTGGCAGATATAAGAGACTGAGTCATAACATTTGTTAAAGCCATTACACACACCTCCTTGTATTAAATAATGGAAGTTCTGATCTCACTTCGTTCGCCAGAACACGTTCGGACTAGGCTCAAAAATACTTCGCCAAGTCCTCTCAGCTCTACCAAAGGCTTCGGAAAGTTAATAAAAAAAACTTATAGATTTTTCATGAAACGACCTTTTTCAATCATGAATGGACTCAAATAACCATCATTGCAGTGAATATAACCACGTCTCCCTCCTGTTCAAGCTGGGTAGTTCCATAATACTTTTCTGTAATCCTTCGCATATTTTTCAAGCCAAAACCATGCTTATCACGATCTGTCTTCGATGTTTCCATAAGTCCGTTCTCATCAGAAGACCGCAACAGTCCGTTATAGCTGTTCTTGACTTGGATCATGAACATATCACCACTACGCCAGGATTTTATCTCCACGAAAGATTTATCCAGGTTTTCTGCAGCCCTTATAGCATTTGAAAGAGCATTATTCAGGATAACGCCCACATCTATGGATTCCACTTTACCTTCTTTCGGATAGTGAAAATCCTCTACAAATCGTATTCCAACATCCTCAGCCTGTCTCCGCTTCTCTGAAATCACTATATCAGTGACAGGATTTCCGGTCTTTGCATTTATATCTACAGCATGGAAATCCTCAGACCAGTCATGTAAGTATTGTAAAGCCTGATCACTATTGTTTTCTTTTATTAGATTACCAAGTACCATGATATGGTTATTAGTATCATGCCTTATCCCACGAATATCTGAATAAACTTTCTCCATTGAATGAACATGCCCTGACAACTCGTCAATCTGACTGTTTACAAGAGAGTTTTGCAGTACTTCTTCCTCTGAAGTCTTAATCTTTTGATAAAAATAGATCACTGCAATCATAGTGAGAAAAGCTACCACACCAAATAATGCACGCATTTCATGATATACAGGATATCTATTCCAGAAATATTCACCCGAAGCTTTTTCAAAAGCTTCTTCCATAAATGTACATATCCAGTAAGATACTATTATTGTTATGTACGTTGCTGATAAAAAAGCTAATTCTCTCCATTCCATAAGTTCTTTTTTACGGCTGTACATCGTTTTAATCAGATGTATTCCTATAACCAACAAAGCACATCTTATTACAGCATGAATAGCTTGTGCCAAACCATAAAGCATAATCTGCTGTAAATCCCCTACCACTTTAGGATTCAAAAATGTCACAGAACATATTAAGTTCCATGGTAAGATTGCCAGTTCCATTGATATCCACAAAAGCAAATACATAGTTATTGATAAAAAAATTTTCTGCGGTATATTTATCCTCTCCGTTATAGCGGAGATAATACATACTGCAGCACAGCCAAGAGCATAAGCAGTCACACCTGAAAAATTTATGGTAGCAAAATATAGTATAGACATCGCCATTGCATAAACCGCTCCGAGTATAACAGCACGTACTCTTTTTCTCATAAATGGTATGTAAAATACTGACACAAGTACTGCATTTAACAATACATTTGCAATCATTGATATCTGATTTACCTGATCCCACATAGCTTCTGTAATCATTTATTCTCTTAACCTCTATTAATTATGGAAAAGCAGCTTACTCCACTCTCTTTTTGTTGTAATCCATCAAAGCTTTTACAAAAACCTTATAGTTTTGTTTTGAAATAAGTGCTTCCCCCTTAGACATATAGCACTTTCCTGCATCATACTTCTTTACGAATCGCAAATTTACAAGATACCCTCTATGAGTCCTGAAAAAGCCATCACCTACAAGCTTTTCCAGTTCTGAAAGATGTCCATAATACTCAATTTCATCGGTTCTTGTGTGTACGATTATCCTGGCCCCATACACTTCTGCAAATATAATGTCAGAAGCGCATAGTCTTATATGACTGCCTCGTGAGTTCAACATCACATACTTCTTTTGAGGCTTTAATGTAGCTTTGGCTATTTCCTCTTTTGCAGCCTTTATCACACTTACCAACTTCTCATTTGAGAATGGCTTTACAAGAAAATGGAAAGCTCTCACATCAAAAGCATCAAATACATATTGCTTTTCCCCTGTTATAAAAATGATAACAACATCATCACTAATATCACGAAGTTTCCTGGCGACATCCATTCCGGACACGCCGGGCATCATAATATCCAGGAGAATAATATTCGGCATATAACCATCTTGTTCAACAGATCTCAGCACATCTTCCCCTATACCAAAGCTTATAATCTCATCATCCGGAAATGATGATTTCAGCTCCGACATTATTATGTTTCTTATTTTTTCTTCATCATCACATACTGCTATCTTCATAAGGCAATAATCCTCCAAGTTATTCGTATCATAAATACATAAGAAAAACTATGATCTCATCACGAAACGACCTTTTTCATTTCTGAAATGATTCTGTTACAGCAGAAATTATTCATCTGCCTTAAACCTTATAACCAAATGCCTCATCTGCAGAAGAGATTTTTAGACAGCAACTTCAGCTTATCCAAAAACTGCGCAAGTTTTCGGACTACTCTCCTTTCTAAAAATAAAAATATGGTTGATAGTTCCGTTATGCCCTTTTCCATGTGCACCTGATTTTGGACATAAAAATAGACCAGTAAGTATCGGACGTCTCCGACCTTTGCTGGTCTATGTAATGATATTTTTCAGTTTTCTATAATGTAATTATTCTATTCTTTACCGTTACTTCTATGATAACTTTGTTATGCCCCCAAGGAATAAAAAATATTGCATTTTCCAAATCGTCCCCAGCCTGGGGACGATTTAATTCATTTTCAGAATCGTCCCCAAGTTGAGGACGATTTAATATTTCTGGATACATCTCATAAAAATATCTCATATATTTAAGATTTGTAGGCGAAAACGATTTAATATCTGGAAAGATATCTTTAAGATCCTCACTAATTGTTTTATAAAAGCCAGAACCGTAATTATTCTTCTCGCTCAATCCAACAATATCCCTACCAAGAGACCAATAGAACCTGAGCATATCACTATTAGTTTTCACAGCAGCTTTTAGCTGGGTCTGTCTGAAACGTTTTGATACTTCTGTAATCCAGTCTTTATATTCTTTATCAATTTTAATAAGATTGCTCATATCTCGCCTCCAAATATTCCTATCAAGCAAATCTAATTATACAGTATTGCTTATATCATGTGTAAAAAAACAGCTACCTCGTTTGAGATAACTGCTCCAAAAATCAAAACCCCAGGTGAAACTATCACTCCTAGGCTTACCAAGCTTTAATGGCGTAGGGACGCTTCTATGTACCAAATTTGTGCCAGCTATGTACCAGCATTTCCTACTTCACGTGAATTTACGTGAAATTATGTAAAATTAAGATTTGGGAATTGTTAGGAAAAATGAAGATATGTAACCAGGCGTGACAACACGTGAAATGAGCTAGTTGCCTCGATTCCAAGCTTCATGGTATTTATCTCCTTTAAAAACAAATAATTAACATAATAAAAAGCCCAAATAGGCACAATGAGTTTACCACATTAGGGCTTTTTTCACAAATCTGATTCTTATTTTTCAATACTCTTCAAAACATCATCCTGCGCATATGCATGTTCAAATTCATCAAGCTTGTAGCATGGAACATGTGGCTCAAAAGCCAGATCAGCAAAATACTGTGCCTGAAGGCATTTCATTCCAAGGTCTCTGGCAGCAAAAAGCTCTTTCGATCCACCATCTCCGACATACAGGCATTCCTCAGCAGTAACGCCTAGCTCTTCCATTGCTTTTTCATATATTTCATGCTCAGGCTTACATGTTCCCTGCTCATATGAGAGCATTGCTGCATCTAAGTATGGGAAAATAGAGCTTTTTCTAATAACATCAGCTTCATCAGAATAACAGTTGCTTATAAGACCAATCTTTATGCCGCGTCTCTTAAGCTCCTTCAAAAGAACTATGGTTTCCGCGGGAGTTCGTTCAAATATCCCTTCCAGGGTCTTCCTTCGCTTATCTGCAAGAAGCTTTACGGATTTCTCACTGTAAGCCCCCAGCATTTCAAGGGTTGTTTTTATCCCTTCCTCTATTGTGCAGTTTCCACAGCTTCTGTCATGTTCTGTGGAATGCCATGCATTTTTGAAAGTATCGACCTCGATTTTTAAGTCTGCCGCCATGTCTTCGCTAAAATAAGTATCGCCGGAAAACATTGAAACGAGCGTTTCAAACATGTCAAATATAACAGCTTTAGTCATTTTTAGTCCCTTCATCTAGTAAAAATGAAAGCCTCGATAGCAATATCGAGGCTTTCGATGTCCTTATTATATTATTGTTCTGATATCGAGGCAATCATGCAGGCTACTACAGCACTATATCCCTCATCTGACATGGGTGCAAAAGTAAATTCAAGAACGTAGCCAGTATCTGATGTAAAGCTTACGCAGCATGCATCCTTATTCTTTATTTCATAAATAATACCATGCAAACCATTCAATGTAATATCAGTAATTCCGGATATATCTTTATCTTCTGAAAGAGCATTTTTATATTCCTCAAGAGTCATCCCACCTACATCAACATATACAATACCTGCGACACAATCTCTTTCCTCTGTGGAATAGTAGCCAAGATAGCCCTTCTCAAGATCTTCTTCCGTTAATTCCTCAGGCTGCATAGCATCAGGAATCCACATCTGGCAATCCACTTCATCAAACTGGACAAATCTTCCTGCATCGATCAGCTCATCTGCTCCATCCTGAGAAGTAACCATATCCCAAGTAATATCAGTTGTGCCGATCATGTCCTCGGCAATATTCCCCTTAGCCAAAGCTGTAACCGGCGAAAGAGTCATACTCACAGTAGCTACTGTAGCAAGAATAACGTTGACTTTACTGATCATTTTCCTAATCATAGGCAGTTCCTCCTTAAAAATATACAAAAGAAACATACCCCCAAACTTCCTCCGGTATCAGACTCTACACAGTCTGGCACCATATTAGAAATCATTATACATAAGTTAAATCAATATGTTATGAACAGTATCTAAAATCTATATAAAAAAATATTCAACTATTCTCCAGGGTTCGTATATCTCCGGACATAAGAACGGATACCGATGCCAGGGAGAGACATACTCCCGCAATAAGAATAACCAGAGCGGCTCCTCTTCCAACGCCCCGACCGTCGATTTGCCCAAGCAGATCTGCAGCTGTTCCTGAAACACCGTAGGCGACAACATATCCTATCTGGGAAATGAAACCGATAAGCCCCCACACTCTTCCCTGCGCGCCATCAGGCACATTAGTTCTCACAAGGTAATCCAGGCAGTTGTTTGCAAACGGAAGAGTGGCAAAAAACAAAAATCCGAAGATACATATAATAAAAATATTCTCCCAGAGTCCGAATCCAAACATGAATACTCCAGCAAAGATCAGGGCTATTCCAAGCGTTTTGACATAATATCCCTTTATTCCTTTTATGCCCAGGAACACTCCGCTTACAAGCATTCCGCAGGCGCAGACAGTCTCAGACACACCCAGAGTTTTGGCATCAGCAATTGACAGGATGAGCGGCTCCGCAAGTATCTGAAGCACTCCCATAAAAAGTGTAATTACGGAAGATATAGCTACCAATGTCAAAACTCCTCTTTTTTCACAGAGAATATTCCAGCCCTCTTTCACGCTTTGAAGGAGTGGTTCTTTCTTCTCTATCTCTTTAGCGCCGATACCGTGTCTTACTACCGCTGCACTTATTACTGTCAGGAAAAATGTGCATATATCAATCCCAAGAAGGAGTTTCACATCACTTATTGATAACAGAAAACCTGCTATTATCGGCGAGAGTAAATATCTCGCACTTCCCGCGAGCGACACAAGGCCGCTGGCTTTCGAGAATTCTTCCTTGGTTAAAAGATCGGTAATTGTAGCACGAAATGAAGGTTCAAGAAGTGCCGAGAAACATGCGCTTGCAAAAACTCCGATACATATCTGCAAAAGCGATGCTTCTCCTCTCATCATGCAAAACAGGATACAGGCTACGCCGAGAGCTGAACACCCGTCGCCTATCATCATGAGAAGCCGTCTGTCGTAGCGATCTGCCAGCGCTCCTGCGGGAACTGAGAGCAGCAGTGTTGGAAGAAATCCAAGTAATGTGACCATTGCCATGCTCCCGGCACTTCCCGTCTGTCTGAAAATATATACTCCAAGTCCAAAACTGGTCAGTCCGCCGCCAACAGATGATATAAGTTCACCTGCCCATAAAAGTAAGAATTTTCGGAAATTACTCTTTTTTTCCATATTTACCACCCCATACTTTCCAGCCACACAGCTGTCTCCTGCTCTCTTTCTTTTCTATTTTCCGCTTTATATTTTCCAAGCTTAAGCTCGCCCTTTATCTCGCCATCGAGAATGTACAGTATCCTGTCACATATACCCGCAACCTTACTGTCATGTGTCACCATCAGAATTGTCGTCCCGTCCTGATTGGCCTTTAGAAATGCATCCATAACTTCTGCTGACGCAGACTGATTCAGAGCTCCCGTGGGTTCATCCGCAAAAATGATCTCCGGCTCCATTATCATGCTTCTGCATATGCATGCCCTTTGAAGCTGTCCCCCGGAGACTTCATTCACCCTTCGCATTGCCAAATCTTCTATGTGGAATTTTTCCATAAGTAGTCTCGCCTTCTCATAATGAGCATTGCTTTTTTTCTTATCTGAATGAACTGCCGGAAAAACTATATTATCCTCTATGTTAAGATTTGAAAGGCTGTTCATCTGCTGAAACACAAACCCCATGTGATTAAGCCGAAGCTCTGCTCTCTCATCTTCGCTTAATGCTTCTACGTTTTTCCCGCAAAATGAAATCTCTCCGCCATCCACTGTATCCATGCCGGATACGCTGTATAAAAGCGTTGATTTCCCTGAACCCGATGGCCCCATAATTGCTATAAGCTCACCGGGCAGCACTTCAAAACTTATGCCGTTTAGAATTGCCCCTTTTCTAAGATTTTTTACCTTTAATATTTTCTCCATAGATATCTCACCTTCCTTGTCCGGCCCCCAGGCATTCGTTAGCGCGAATATTTTTTATCTCCAGAAGTGCCGTAAATGCCGCAGCCAAAACTGTAATCACAATCAGCATAGGAACAACCGCTCCTACATAAAACGGATCCATGATAAAGCGAAAGCCCTTCGCTCCCATCATCCCAAGCACTGCTCCTGCCAGCCCCTCTCCCGGAAATGCTCCTGCAACAATGCCAAGCACTATCCCTATAACAAGAACCGCTGCAGCTTTCTTTAGATATTCCTTTCTGATCTCACCACTCGTAAATCCAAGCGCTTTTTTAAAAGAGTTACTTCCTCTTTCTCTCCAGATGAGCAGACGCAGCATCAAAAGAATTACAACAAAAAGAACGAGGCAGGCAAATATCATAACAACAGCAGAAGTGCGTTTTATATTTTCAATGGTCTGACCGTACACTCCGTCCAGATACTCGCTGATGAGAGTCACCTTAATGCCCTCACCCGAATTTGCAAAAGCGCTTCGATATTCTTCTGTCCATTCCTTCAAAGGCTGTCCATCCTTTAAGGAGACATATATGATGCTCCACATCACGGGAAGATTATCATTATCGAAAAGCATACACGCCTTCGCTGTTTTCCCTCCGTTTGTCACATCAGAGTAAATACCGCATACTTTGCAGGATATCTCCGAATCCGCTTTCCCGTCTTTATCGGTAAAAACCTTGATGGTGTCTCCAACATCCACTTTCATCTCCTCCGCATTTAGTACGGAGAGCGCTATCTCATCTGCTTTTGAAGGAAAAGTCCCCTTGCTGTAACTTACCGGAAATTTCCCGTGGTCGCCGTTTTCAATAAGAAGATTGTAGGATGCTCCGTCTGGCATCTCTGTCTTATAGGATTTTGTCTGCATCAGCACAAAGTCGCTAACCCTAGCATCTGTCCCGATTTTCCTTTGAAGCTGTTCTTCCGGGTTATCACCGCCACCTGTCTGCCTTATATCTATGCGAATCTGGCTCTTGCCAATTCCCATATAGGTAACAAAATCGGGTGCACACAGGGTACTCTTGATATTTAGGGGTATCATTATCATAAAAACCGAGAATGCGGTTATTATTCCAATCGGAATCCATAGGTTCTTCTTTTTCCCGAAACTCCCCTGTCCGTTCATGACTAAAACAGCAGATGCTTTCTCGGTTTTGGAAAGTGTCAGTCTCACATACAAAAGGATAATAACCTGAACAAAAAACTCTCCTATGATCATCAGGATACCGATTTTCCCCATCCCTCCTGCATCTCCGTACAGAGCTTTCATCTGGGCCGAAAGAGGGTCCGATATCACTACCGCGAGTAAGCTTCCGAAGATACATCCAAACACGGAAAGGATCATGTATTTGCGCATATATAAAGTGTGAATTCCTCTTCGTGACACTCCGATTGCCTTAAGCATACCTATTTCGGTTTTATCCTTTTCAAGCTGAGTCAGTAGTATGCATCTGATACAAAGCATTGATATAAAAAGCACCACCACACTGACTAGCAGAATAATAAGGATCATTAAGCCGTCCGAAAGAGCATTCATCATTCTGATAAGAGGATATGTGATCGTAGGGCCGTTATCAGGGAGATTCGCATCCTTATAGGTTGTAGCAAAAGCATTGATATCATTTCCGCCCAAAAGCTTGTATTCAATCAGATACTCCTCACTTCCCATCGGTCTCAGGCGCTCATAGTCAGCTCTACTTATCAGAAATCTCTTAGATGAAGCCATGGCAGAATTCATCTGAGAATCCCTTAGAAATCCTGCGACAGTGAGTTCCTCTGAGCCGATACTCAGAACATCTCCCACTTTTACTTCATACTCATCTCTATAGCAGACAGGCACATAGACCTCTCCCTCCCCGGGATCAATAATGTTATTATCCATATCCACAAGATAATCGAATTCCTCACTCTGATAGCAAAGGCCGTTATCCTGCATGTTGGTATCAAAGGTTTTACCACCGATGCGCAGCATACTATTTGATAAATTCAGGAATTTGCATACCTGCCAATTCCGGACATCGCTTCTGTTTTGTGAAAAAACTCTCAGCTCCTCTTCGTCTATCTCTCCGGTATGCATCTGTAAAAAGTCAGGAGTTATCGCAGTGCGCATAAGTGAATCTATGGAATCGGACAGGCTGACAAAAAGAAGTATCGCCAGTCCCAAAAGCGTCGCATTTGCTGCCATGAAGATGCAGGTAGCCATGGCAGAAAGCTTATTCTTTTTTAAATCATTAAGTAAAAGTCTCATATACATTTTTCACCTCGCCCTTACCGACAGATTGTCGGTCAAAGTTTCAAATATATGGGACTCACTTTTGTAAGTCCCTTGTAAATTCTAAAAGAATCTCATAAGCGATTCCTGCATACTCCCTTGTTTTGCCCCAAGGATTCTCTCAGCGTGATAAATAAATGCTTTTCCTTTATTTATCCTTTGCTCCGGTGATAAGTTCTCGTTTTCATCAAAAGCGGTATTTGCATAAAGCATTATCATCTCAGACGCTTCGCTTGGATATGAAGTATTAAACAGCCCCTCTGAAATTCCTTCTTCTATGAGCTTTGTCACCAGAGGAACCACACCGCCAAGCAGCTTCTCCTGCATCTTCTGGTGTAATAGAGCATTCTGAGGTTTATGAATCTGCTCCATGACTTCATCCTTGACATTGCTCTGTACATTAAGTGCACTGAGGGCTCCAACCAGCCTCGCATCAATCGACATATCTTTGCTGCCAACAATCATAGCAGCTCTGGCTATACCCTCCCGGGTCATCCTGTCAATTATCGCATCAAGTATCTCTTCTTTTGATCCAAAATGATGATACAGGGTGCCGCGGGCAATTCCGATTCTGGCTATGATATCATTTGTGCTTGCATTATCGTAGCCTTTTTCGGCAAAGAGCTGCTCTGCAACATCCAATATTTCATTTTTTCTCTCTTCAGCACTTTTAACTATTCTCATCTTCCAATTCTACCTGATACTTTTTTATCTCATAGGAATTTTCTATGAAATAAAAAATATAACCGACAAGCTGTCGGTTATATTTTATTACACATATTTAATTTTGTAAATACCGGATGATTATTTTTTTGACCTGCGCTCTCTTACCTTGTTTTTAAGGTCCTGCGCAAACTTATTCTTCAGTTTCAGATTCGCAAGTTCTTCGTTTTTCCTGGATGTAAAGCTCTCTATTCCAAGAAGTATTCGTCTCTGGTTCAAAGAGAGCTGTTCAACATAAGCCTTTGAGAGCGCTTCCACCCGCAGTTCGGCCGCCGCGCGCTCTTCCGTAATTCTCTGCTCAATAGCTTTGGAAGCTGAGGCCATCTTCTCATAATTGGTCTGGGCTCGAATGTTGAATTCCTCGTGCATCCTCTCAACATCCTTCAAAAGTGCTGAAAGGCTGGCCTCGGTGAGAGCAAAGTCTGCTCCGAATACCATTGCAAGAACTATTGCCAGAACCTCATAGATATGAGGATTGGCCACAGAGTGCAAACCTTCCACAACAGGAATCAGGAATTTTACTATCAAAACTCCGGCTATTCCAAACGCAATACTTACCGGTACGCATATGCGCCCCTGAATGTTTAGAGGCATCGTACTGTAATCCCACCATCTGGCGTGGAATCTTTTTTCAAGTACCCAGGAAGTCGCAAACTCGGCAACAGCACTTCCGAGCATACAGATAATAAATATGCCCCATATAGGAAAATCAGGCGAAGAAAGCACCTTGAAATAGCTGAAAACTACTGATGTTACCACAACGCATGAGCCGTAGATCGGACACACCGGCCCAAACAAAAAGCCTCTGTCCGCCCACTTCTTCTCCTTGGCTGTGCAATAAATTGATTCCCACACCCAGCCCAGAAAGCTGTAGAACAGGAACTCCACGAAATACTTAGCAATTATCATATAAACCCCTCGACTTTTTTTGATTTATTAAAATCATTATAATTCGCTTTTACGGTTTCGTGGATAAAATGTTTACCTTTTGCCGTTTGGCGTTAATCGTTCCCGCAATATAAACGTATATCATGGCAACTAATGGTTAGATAGTACAGCCATGTTCATTTATAGTAGAGAATACAAAAATCAATATTATGTGAGGGAATTAAGATGAAGAGAAAAAATTGCATTTGTGTTCTGTTGATGAGTGCCCTTATTATCTCATCGCTCAGTGGTTGTGGAAGAAATACCAATCCTACCACAAACGGAACAGCAGTTAGTGAGATTTCCACAGAGACAGACGATACTGAGGAAGAATCCGCACCTACGGATGACGCGATTTTAAAGGATCTGTGCGCAAACTATTTCACTATCGGCGTGGGTATAAACGGAAGTACTTTGGACAATCAGACCTTAAACATTCCGCAGTATATGGAGCTCTCCAAGAAGCATTTTAACAGCTGCACAATGACAAACCTGATGAAAAGCTGCTACATACTGGATCAGGTCGGATCACAGAAAAACCTGGAAGAGGGAAATGAAGAGCCTGCTCTTTCATTTATGTCCATAGATCCCACGCTTTCCTGGTGTAAGCAAAATGGCATGAAGATGCGAGGACATACCCTCGTGTGGCACACCCAGGCTCCTGAGTGGTTTTTCAGAGAGGGTTACACAGATGACGGCGAATATGTTTCCAAGGATACCATGCTCCTTAGAATGGAGAGTTATATCCGCCAGCTAGTAACTCATGTTCAGGATGAATATCCCGGAGTTGTTTACTGCTGGGATGTTGTAAATGAGGCAGTCGATCCCGACAGCGCAGACTCTGACAGTGCTTTCATGTGCAGAACCAAAATAGAAAACGCCGATAATCCATGGTACAAGACTATCGGCCAGGACTACGTAGAAATGGCATTTACCTACGCAAGAAAATATGTCGCAGATGATGTTAAGCTTTTCTACAATGACTACAATACCTATCAGGCGCCCAAAACTGAAGGTATTTATACGCTTTGTGAATCTCTGAAAGAAAAAGGACTGATAGACGGCATTGGAATGCAGGGTTACTGGGGCATCGATTATCCTTCGGATGCCGTTATAGAATCTGCAATCCGCAAATTCTCCGAGCTCGGTCTTGAGATTCAGATAACAGAACTCTCAGTGGGAGTCGATGATGAAACCGACGCTCAGTTTAGCAGACAGGCTGATAAATACGGTCGCATTTTCAAAATGCTCTGCAGACTTGACAGTGACAACGGCGGTCCAGCAAACATAACCAATGTCACATTGTTTGGTCTTGTCGATCATTACCGTGAGGGTGATACAACCAACTCAAGGCTCTTTGACAAGTATTACCAGCCTAAACCGGCTTACACGAAAATCGTTGAAGCCTTAACTGAAAGTAATTAAAAAAATCCCCTCATCCGGCACTTCGTGCCACCTGTCTTCGCTCCGCTTCGGTCCGCGCTGAACCGACGTCCCCCGGACGTCGAGCGCCCCCAGAGGGGGAAGGCAATTAAAAACGGGAGCCGAAGCTCCCGTTTTAGTTTGCCTGTAAATCACCACCTGCTGTCAGGCTGTGTGTAAGTGCTGATGGTGATCATCTTTTTTTTCGTCGTTCACCACCGGCTTTCTTGTGCTTACAATGAAGAGTCCCAGGAATGCAATCGCTGCGATAATTCCAACAGGATAAGCAATCATTGTCGACAGATGCAGGCACTCGGGTGCGCAGAAGAAATATGTAACGGATACTGCGGACATGAAGGTTGCGGGAACTGCTGTAATCCAGTAGTTCTTGGAATTTCTGTACAAGTACATTGATGCTGTCCAAAGAGCTATCATAGCAAGTGTCTGATTCGACCAGCTGAAGTATCTCCAGATGACATTGTAGTTAAGCTGGCTGATAAATGCGCCTGCAAGAAGAAGCGGTACACAGAGGATAAGTCTCTTCATATAAGGCTTCTGATCTACCTTGAACCAGTCTGAAATAACAAGTCTTGCTGAACGGAAAGCTGTGTCGCCTGATGTGATAGGACAAGCGATAACACCGAGCATTGCAAGAACTATACCAAAGCCGCCCATTGTCTTTGTGCAGATATCATATACGCATGCTGCCTGGCCATTTCCAAGCATTTCTGTAAGACCTGCTGTAAGGCCGCCGGTTCTTGCATAAACTGCACTGCCTGCTGCAGCCCAAACCAGGGCGATTATACCTTCACATACCATTGCTCCGTAGAATACCATATGGCTTTCTTTTTCAGTCTTGCAGCAGCGAGCCATCAGAGGTGACTGGGTTGCATGGAATCCTGAAATAGCGCCGCAGGCAACAGATACGAACATCATTGGCCATATAGGTGTGCTGCTGGGATGAAGATTGGATAATTCGATCTCAGGGATTGTATATCCATGTGTGAAAATTCCAATGCCAACACCAACTGCCATAACTATAAGGCAGATACCGAATACGGGATAAAGCTTACCGATGATCTTATCGATCGGAACAAAGGTTGCGATAAAGTAATAAACAAGAATAAGAGCAAGCCAGAAGGTTGTGTTCGTAAGAAGTCCTGAACCTCCCTGATTACCAATAAGAAGTGAAATAAGTCCGGCCGGGCCTACTGCGAAAACAGTACCAACCATTACAAGCAGTACTACGCTGAAAACACGCATGATGGTTTTCATAATGTTTCCAAGGTACATACCTGTAAGCTCAGATACGCTTGCGCCGTCATGACGCATACTCATGAAACCTACCGAGAAGTCATGTACACCACCTGCAAGTAAGGTTCCGAGGGTAATCCAGAGGAATACGGATGTTCCCCACTGAGCTCCTGCAAGAGCACCGTAGATCGGTCCGAGACCTGCGATGTTAAGGAGCTGAATCAAAAATAGTTTCCATCTCGGCATTACAACAAAGTCTACACCATCATTGATTCTTACTGCCGGAGTCTGTCTGTCATCCGGCCCATATACTTTTTCAACAATGCCGCCGTAGATAAAATAACCTGCTACCAAAACACACAAACATACCAAAAAGCTGATCATATGAATCCCCTCCTATACTTTAGTGAAAGACATTTCTTCCCTACTTTTAAGTATAGTCGCAGAAAATCCCGAAGCAATGCTCCGGGATTCAAATGCAAAAAATGGGTACTAAAATGTATATGCTTATAAAAATCAGTTATATATTCAGACTCCAAAATGAGTTTTTATCTCATGGATCATATTACGGCTTATAGGAATAGTCTCCTCACCGCAATCCTTAAGCTTGCATGCATATCCGTTATTGTAATCGGGCACAAGGGCTTCACAGGCATTTAAGTTTACTATAAAGCTTTTGTGAACCCTGACAAACTGGTCGCCTGCAGAGGAAAGCTTCTTCTCCCATTCAATAAGAGGATCTCCTGTAAAGTATACGCTCTTATGGCAGTGGACCTTGGCTCCCTTGTGTACCGCCTCAATATAACTGATGCTGTCAGCCATAACCACTTCCATGTGATCTCCCGCCGGAAGTGCAAAGGGCCCCGGCATCTTTTTTACCGCGACTTTTCTTTGCATGAGTTTCTCGACAGCTTTCCTTATGCGCACCTCGTCAAAGGGCTTCATGACATAGTCAATGGCATCAAGTTCAAAGGCATTCAGGGCATAGGTTTCATAAGCCGTCACAAATACAATCGCGGCATCCGGCGTTTTCTTTATGATTGTCTCAGCAAGCTCTGTTCCCTTCATGTCCCCGAGCTCAATGTCAAGAAAACAGACATCAAAATTCACTTTTTCTGTCAGCTCCAGAACTGCTGCTCCGCTGCCCGCTTCGTGGATCTCGGCATCGGGACGGTTTAGCTGTCTTATTATTTTTTCAAGCAGGAAACGCAGTTCGCTGCGTGCCGGACGTTCGTCGTCGGCGATAAGGATTCGTGTCATTTTTTTCACCTCATCCGCCCTTCGGGCACCTTACTCCAGAGGGGGAAGGCATATAATCAAATTAGTGTCCTGGGTGGGATACGGATTGTAACGGTTGTGCCCTCAGGTGATGAATCGATTACGAGGCCGTACTTTTCTCCGTAGATGCTGCGAAGTCTTCCGTCAACATTAAGGAGTCCGTATTTACCTTTGGTCGTTTTATCATTGAAAGCACGGAGTACCTGATCGGGAATGCCGTGGCCGTTATCGGATATTTTTATCAAAAGCTCCTCGCCGTCCATTCCGGCATCTATCCTGACTTCTCCGATCTCTCTTTTCATCGCTCCGTGCTTAATCGCATTCTCAACAATGGGCTGGAGGATCAGCGTCGGAACCTGCATATGAATATCTTCCTCGATATTCTTCTCTATTCTGAGCCTATCCTCGAATCGGGCCTTCTCAAGCATCAGATATGCATCCACCTGCTCAAATTCAGCAGCGATATCTATCATGTAGTCATTACTCGAATTAAGGTTATGCCTGAAGTACACGCTTAGCGCCAGCAAAAGCTCTCTGGCATAGTCGGGCTTTTCTCTACAAAAACAGGAGATAGTATTTAAACTGTTAAACAAAAAATGAGGATTTATCTGCGACTGAAGTACCCTAAACTCTGCGCGCTCTCGCATCTTCTTTTGGTACTCAACCTGATAGGCTTCATAATTGGTTGAAAAGAATTTTGCCAGCGCAGATACCAGACATTCCGCAGCCTCCGGAGATGAATATCGTCTTTCAAATACCAGAACAAGGTATCCCCAGGTTTCATTTCCCATTGTTACTCGGCAGCCGGAAGCAACCAGTGCCTGCCTGAAACCGAAGGGACGTTTTTCCTTCCTGTAGATAAGCTGAGTGGTACACTCTTTTTCCATGCCCTCCACAAAGTCTTCACTGAACTCATACTCACTTTCAAAGAGCCTGTTCTTCTGACTGTAAGGCAAGAAGAATACGTCTCTGCACCTGGAAAAGCCGCTGATAGTCTTCTCCATCTCCTTATAATCATCATCGGTGATACGACTTTTCCTGATATTCAATACGCAGGCGTCCGCAATATTCAGAGCAAGCCTCATCTTATCCGCCGCTATAAGATTCTGCTTCGTATAGACATCCTCGAACACGGAGAAAAACCACACCATTCCGGCTGAATTAAATGCCACCATGGGTATGGCGATAACCTTAACAATGCTCTCCGCAAGGCTAAAGGGCTTTACGAAAATGAGAAGGTTAACCATGTGAAGACACTCGCAGGCAGCGGTTATCATCACAAGGAAGTACCACTCAAAATCAATATTTCTTTTCTGGAAAAAGGTGTAGATTAAAGCGCCAAGAACGCCCTCCATAAAAGTGGAAAGTGCGCAGGCGAAGGTGGTCACACCATGAATATCAAAAAGGATACGATGAACAGAGCCGATGAGCCCTGCAAGAATCCCCACGGTAGGTCCGCATAAGAGACCTCCCGCAAGGGCACCCAGAACACGGGTGTTGGGTATGGCGCCCTGAACCTGGGCGCCTGTACAGGTCGAAAAAATGCAAAAGCCGCCAAAGATTGCTCCAAGCACCAGCTTGGCTAAAAGCGTGTGCTTTTTTTCTTCGCAGATTATCTGTGTTACTACCGGAATCCTGACTAAAATATTGGCAATCAGAATCAGAAAGCCGATATTAACGATCATGTTATAGTACAGTTCCATACAACCCCCAACAGACTTTTCCCCAATTATCCGACTGTGTTAAGAACCCACTCAACTCCGTTATAAATATACTTGTTCCAGAACTTCCAATCATGGATTCCGGGACCTTCTTCGTATTTCATGTTTGCATCATTGTCTTCAAGGAATTTCCTCATCACCTGATTGTTCTCGTAGAGGAAATCCTCTGTTCCGACTGCCATGTAAATCGGAGGGATACTCTTACCCTCATCCTTGAGGCGCTTGTACAAAACCTCCGGATTGGCATCGGATTCCACTACCTTGGTGGTATCTCCGAATACCTCGCTGTAATATTCGTAGTTTGCTACATCATTGCCCTCTCCCGGCTTCATGTTTCCAACCTCATGAATGATGAGTGCGGAAGACAGTGCCACAATTCCTCCAAAGGTCTCAGGAAAAGCAAGACCTGTGTGAAGGGCTCCGAAGCCTCCCATGGAAAGACCGGCAATGAAAGTGTCCTCTTTTTTATCAGATAAGCCAAACAGTTTTCTTGTAAATTCCACCACTTCCTTACCTGCGAAGGTGCAGTACTGGTGGCCTGTAGCCTTTCTGTCCAGATAAAAATTGTTGCCGGCTGTAATCATGATAACCGCAAGGTTATAAGTAGAAGCCAAATCCTCAGCGACACCGCTGTAAATCCAGTCGCTCTCATTTCCGGAATAGCCGTGAAGAAGATACAAGGTCTTCATGGGTCGCTTGAAATTCGGATTCTCTGCCACCATAAAGTCCGGAGTATCTGCCGGAATAGAATAATTGATGTTAACCTGTCCCCCCTGGGCAAGTGAATAATATCTAAGTGTACCTGATGCCATTTTTCCTTCTCCTCCCGGGCATCAGAGCAAGGTCTCTGCTCTATGCTCAATATTCTGCTTGAAATTTATAATGTCGTGATCATATTCCTCATCCATAAGTGTTGAATGAATAAGGAAATCAGCTGTTGCCTTGTTGTTTGCAAAAGGTATGTCATACACCTGGGCAATTCTCATGAGAGCCTTAACATCGGGATCATGAGGCGCTGCTGTCAGGGGATCAGAGAAGAATATTACAAAGTCGATCTTACCCTCAACGATTTTAGCTCCGATCTGCTGGTCTCCGCCAAGAGGGCCTGAATTGTAACCTCTGACCGGAAGATCCGTCGCATCTGTAATCATGCGTGCTGTGGTTCCTGTGCCGCATAAAAAGTGTTTCTTCAGCAGTTCCGCATTATTCTTGCACCACTCGATAAGCTCAGCCTTTTTACCATCGTGAGCTATGAGCGCGATATTTTTCTGCTTTTTGATTGTCAGTGTAATTGTCTTTGACATTTTTGTTTTTTTCCTCCCACTACATATAGTATTTTCTTTCTATACCGAATATACAAATTATAGTCTTTTTACGCCCTTTTTTCAAAAGCTTACTTGGTTTATTTTTAAGATAACTTTTAGATTTTTATAGCATGAAAAGGGTTAAAATATAGATATAGAGAAACAAGGAGACTACCTTATGGATATCTTAAAAATCAATTCTCTTATAAATATAGCAAAAGACGATCTTCAGGATGATCCGCAGTTTAAGCACTACCATGATTTACTTGATCAGGAGCGCGCCATTTTAAACGATCTGGGCTATGATCCGGAAAAAATGGTGAATATCCTTTACGAAATCTGGTGCCAGAGGCTTGGATACATTCTGGATAATGAGGCGAGCCTTACAAAACGTTTCTCCGATGCGCTCGCAGAGATTCAGGATTTTCCGTTCCCTTTGGATGAAGATAAATAAGGTATCTTCCGGCACCCGGAAGGTGTCAATATCTCATTAGCTAGATAATACAAAAAGACGCAGAATAGATTTCTCTATCTGCGTCTTTTCTTATGCTATTTAGATGATTACTTTATCTTAGCATCTGCCTGCTTCTTAAGCTTCTTAATAAATTTAGCCTTAGCTTTTCCTTTAACACTCTTGACCTTGATGGTTGCACCACCGGCAAGCTTCTTAAAGGCGCCCTTTCCTACCTTAAGAGACTTATTCGCCTTAATTGTTATTTTCTTAAGCTTTGTATTCTTAAAGAATGCTTTGTTACCAATCTTCTTTACGTTCTTGCCGATCTTAAGAATCTTAAGAGTCTTGTTACCCTTGCAGGCATTTGCCTTGATCTGAACTACAGGATACTTAACACCATTTAATGTAATAGCGTTAATGTAAGCCTTTTTAATCTTTCCAATCTTTGTAACTGTAGCTCTTCCGTCAGCACCAACATAGTATGTGATGCCTCTTATTGTAACAGTTGCCGGAAGGACTCCATTGAATTCGAAGTTCTCGTCCTCATCCCAGTCAGCAAAATCGGGATCAAATTCATTATCATCTTCTTCATAATCAGAAGTACTCCATTTGCTTCCAGACTTAGCTTGACCGTTATTACTTTCATTAGCATTTTCTGAGTTCTCAGATTTTTCGGGAACTGTTTCGGAATTACCGTTGTTCCCGGCAACATCCTGTGGAATTACTGCTTCACCGGTTCCGGCACCTGTGCCGTTGCCTGATCCGTTGTTGCCACCGTTCTCCAAACCTTCGGGAGTAGTACCCTGGCCGTTTCCGTTTTCACCTGTTTCGGTGTTACCAGTGCCGTTCTCGCCTGCGCCGGTGTTACCTGTGCCGTTCTCGCCTGCGCCGTTATCACCATTTGCAGGATCATTTTTGGAGGAGGGATCAGTATTCTGACCATTCTCGCCTGCCTTCTTTTCATCCTCGGCTATCTGAGCTGCTTCTTCAGCTGCCTTCTTTGCTGCCTCTTCTTCAGCTGCCTTCTTAGCCGCCTCCTCGGCTGCCTCTTCAATAGCCTTCTTGTCTTCATCAGATATGATTGCTTCAACGGCCTGATTTGCTGCATCTTCAGCTCTCTTAGCATCCTCAGCTGCCTGAGCCGCAGCTTCAGCTGCCTTAGCTGCATCTGTTGCTGCCTTAGCTGCAGCATCTGTAGCTTCTGTGTCGTCTAATCCTTCAGCTGCCTTAGCTGCTTCATCAGCTGCTTTCTGTGCTGCGTCTGCTGCATCCTTAGCGTCTTCTGCTGCCTGCTGTGCTCTGTCTGCCGCATCAGCTGCTGCCTGGGCTGTATCTTTTGAAGGATCCTTTTTAGCTTCTGCCTCAGCATTTGCTGCTTCATCAGCTGCTGTCTTTGCTTTTTCAGCTGCTTTTGTTGCTTCATCTGCTGCTGTCTGTGCCTTCTCTAAAGCTTCAGCTTTCTTAGCTGCGTCTGCTGCTTGCTTTGCTTCATCAGCTGCCTTCTTTGCTGCTTCCGCTGCTTCCTTTGTATTCTTTACAGCATCTGCTGCTGCCTGTGCTACTTCTGATGCTTCTTTTGCAGTTGTTGCAGCATTTCCGGCTGTATTTGCTGCAGTATTAGCTGTACCTTCAGCAACTTTATTTCCTGCATCAGTTGCTGTCTTCTTAGCATCTGCTGCATCCTGTGCTGCATTCTCAGCTGCCTTTGCTGCTGCCTCTGCTGCTTTTTTAGCTGCGTCAGCTGCATCCTCTGCTGCCTTTATATTTTCTGCTGTACGCTCTTTATCAGCAATCTCTGCCTTCTTTGTTGCATCATCTGCAAGATTCTTTGCCTTATCAGCTGCATCCTTGGCATCATCTGCTGCCTTTTTAGCTGCATCTGCTGCATCCTGTGCTGCCTGTCTTGCTGCAGCATTTTCTGCACTCAGCTTATCGTTATACTTTTTCTGAACATCCTTTGCTGCTTCAGCTGCTTTCTCTGCTGCATCTGCTGCATCCTTAGCTGCTTTCTTCGCTTTAGCTACTGCATTGGACGCTTCCGTAGCAGCTGCTTCAGCTGCATCCTTGGCCTTAGCAATCTTATTAAGCCATGCTGTTTTATCTTCACTATCAGGATATGCTTTTGCCTCTGTTTCAGCCTGATCTATAGCTTTCTTAGCTGTATCAATCAATTCAGCTGCTTTATTTCCTGATTTTTCAGCTGCTTTAGCCTTGTCAGATGCTGTCTTTGCCTCAGTCTTTGCTTTCTCTGCTGCTTTAGAAGCTTCATTTACTGCATCTTCAGTAATGTCATTATCATCCTTCTTTGCTACATCTTCTGCTGTTTTCTGTGCATTCTGCGCCTCTACCTTAGCTGCATCAGCTGCATCGGCTGCTGCTGTTGTCTCATCTACAGTTTTTCTGATCTCTGCACCCTGAGAAGCTCTCTTTGCTTCCTGGTATGCTGCAGTTGATGCCTGGGATGCTGAATTTGCTGCTTTTCTGGCTTCTTCTGCTGCCTTTGCTAATGTCTGTTTATAATCTTCATTATTTGTCTTAGCTGCTGCATCTGTTGCTGCCTGTGCTTTTTCATATGCTGTTTTTGCTTTTTCATATGCTGTCTTTGCTGCCGTCTCCGCAGCTGTTACAGCCTCAGGAGAATAACTATCATTTGTGTTATTAACTAACTCATTTGCTGTTTTAGCTGCTTCGTTTGCTTCCTCAGCTGCTGCCTGTGCTTCACTTATTGCCTTATCTACTGCATCCTTTTCAAGATTGTTCTGTGCTGCCTGTGCCGCCTCTCTTGCTGCCTGTGCTGCTGTATTTGCTGCTCCTGCCGCTGAATTAGCAGCTCCAGCTGCTGTATTTGCTGCTCCTTTGGCAATTTCATCATCTGTATTGCCGGCTGCCTCGCTGGCTGCAGTTGCTGCTGTTTCTGCTGCCTTTGCTGCTTCTTCTGCATTTATTGCTGCAGTATTTGCCTCGTCAATTGTTGCCTGAGAAGGAGTCTTCTCCACAGCTGCCTTTGCCTCATTTGCTGCTATAGCTGCTTCTGCTGCCTTTGCTGCTGCCTCTGCTGCTTCTGCTGCCTTCTTAGCTGCAGTTGCTGCTGAAACCGCATTTGTGGCGTCATCTACAGCCTTGCCTGCTGAAGTTATCGTTGCTGCATCACCGGATGACTGAGCTGCAGTCTTTGCTGCCTCTGCTGCTTCCTTTGCCTTTTCAGCTTTATTTACTGCATCATTAGCTGCATCCTTGGCCTTATTGGCTTTATCTTTAGCATCATTTGCTGCTGCTTTTGCTTCTTCAAATGTTGAATCTGACGGATTCTCCTGCGCAGCTTTTGCAGCCGCTTCTGCTTTTTCAGCAGCTTCCTTTGCTGCTTCTGCAGCATCCTTTGCTCCGTCAACTGCATTAGTTGCTTCTGTTTTTGCTGCCGCAGCTTCTGTTTGTGCTTTCTGGAGTGCTTCTGTTGCCTTCTGATTAAGTTTACTCTGAGCTTCTTCTGCAACACGTCTTGTCTCTGAAGCTTCTTCTATTGCCTGGTTGGCAGCTGTGGTTGCATCCCCTATCGCTGTCTTTGCTGTATTTGCGGCATCCTTTGTAGCATCCGATATATAAGGATTATTCAAAATGCTGTTAATTATATCTGTTAAGGATGAAGCAGTCTTTTTTGTCATGTCTGCAGTTGGAACTGCTGCATCTGCTGCTGATTTAGCTGCATTAATCTGACCTTCTGTGGGATCAACAGCATCAACTGCCTCTCTTGCATTGATTGCTTCAGTTTTTGCTGAATCCGCCTGACCTTTAACTGCCTCTGCTGCTGCCTTTGCACTTTCTGCCTGCTTTTTTGCAGCTTCATCAAGAGCATTCTTAGCTGCTGCAATATCATCAGCTGCTACTTTCAGAGCTTCTTCTACGGTTTTTATTGCTGTATCTGCCAGGCCTACTGCTGTCTCAGCATCTTTCTTTGAAGAATTATTCTTATCAGTTATTGCCTTAGCTGCTGCATCTGCTGTTGCCATTGCTGTCTCTGCTGCAGTCTTAGCTGTTTTTGCCTTTTCTGAAGCCTCCTCAGCTGCTTTTATCGTATCTACTGTAGGAGTTGCTTTTGCTTCAGAAGCTTTCTTCTTAGCTTCCTCTGCTGCCTTCTCAGCATTAACTGCAGCCTTTTCTGCTTCGTCTGCTGCCTTAGCTGCTGCAGTTGCCTTTTCCGCTGCTTCCTTTTCTGCAGCTTCAAGTTTTCCCTGTCCCTCTTCTGCTGCTTTTTCTGCTGCCTTTTTAGCTTCTGTAGCCTTTGTTACAGCATTTTCTGCTGCTTTCTTAGCATCTTCTGCTGCTTTCTTTGTATCAGCATCAGTTGCATTAGTTATGGCTTCCTCTGCAGCCTTTTCAGCTGCCTGTGCCTCAGTTATTGCATCTTCTGCTTTCTTAGCTGCTGCACTTGCTTCCGCTACTGTATCTGCTGAAGGCTTATCCTTTGCTGCCTGTGCTGCATCACTTACTTCCTTAGCAATCTTTACTACTCTTGCTGCATCTGCTGCTGCCTTTGCTGCATCTGCAGATACTGTAGCTGCATTTGCTGCATTTATTGCCTTTGTTGCCGCATTTTCCGCATTCTTATTTACTGTAGAATCTGTTGTATTTGCTGCTTTTGTTGCTGCTGTTGCTGCCTCTGCTGCTGCTTTTGCTTTGTTTATTGCTGCCTCTGCTGCATCTTCAGCATTCTTTGCTACTATCTCCAGTTTTTCTATGGAAGGTTTTTCCTTCTCTGACTCTGCATTGGCTGCTGCAGCTGCATCTCTTGCTGCCTTTGCTGCTGTGTTTGCCTCATCTGCAGCAGTTGTTGCTGCTGCCTCTGCTGATTCTGCTTTATCAATAAGTTTTTGCTTAGCTGATTTTACAGCATCCTTTGCATTCTTCGCTGCTGTATTAGCTGCATCCTTGGCATTCTTCGCTGCTGTATATGCATTTCCAGCTGCTGTCTGAGCATCTTTGCTATATGCTGCACTTTTTGCATTTTTAGCATTTTTCGCAGCTGTGTCAGCTGCCTTTGCTGCATCTGTTGCTGCCTTTGCTGCTGTTTCTGCTGTTTTGATTGTGTCTGCACTTGGTGCCGCATTTGCTGAATCTGCTGCTCTCTGGGCCGCGCTTGCCGCATTATTTGCAACTGTTGCTGCATCATTAGCTGCCTGTGCTGCTGCTGTTGCTGCATCATCAAACTTTTTCTTTGCTGAAGTTGCTGCTGATTTAGCCTGTATAGCTGCGCTTTCAGCAAGATAAGCATAGTAACGGGCATAAAATACATTATTATTTGCTCTGGTTTTTGCATCTGAATCCGTTAATTTAGACACAATATCATATAATGCCGTTGCAGCTGCATCAGCTCTGCTTGCTGCTTTATTAGCTGAATCTGCTGCTTCAAGCGCTTTTGAAATAGTATCTGCAGTAGGATTATTCTTAACATTTGTTGCAGCATTTGAAGCTTCCAGGTATGCATAGTATGCTTCCGTGTATGCACTCTGAGCTTCAGAAATTTCTGCGCTGGGATCAATGATCGGGTTGGGCTTATCTGCCATAACAAATTCCACATCACTGATGGATACCTTTTTTGTTGACCAGTATATATTCCCTTCGTAATCATCATTATTTGACATTACGCCAAAGTATCTGGCTTTTCCGGCCACAGGTTCAGTTCCGAAGTTTCCGGTTCCGTTTATATCATATCTGCACCATATTTGATTGAAGTTTTTATCATATAAAATATATGTAAGAGTTCTAAGAGAAGTATCCCAACTGTATATTTTTGCTTTTATGCTGACAAGCTTACTTATATCAATATCTTGTCCGAGGTCAAAATAAGATTCCTGATAATCTCTTCCGAAATAAATACTTCCGTCTGTTATGACATTCTTATTACCCCAATACTTATTATCCTCATTAGGATACATATTGTAGAATGCCATATTCTTTTTTGCAAAATACGTTAAAGTATTTGTTGTTCCGGAATATGTAGATGACTGATCACCATGACTCTTTTTTACAACAGTAACTGAGTTTATTCCGATTACTGTTCCTGCTACCTGGGATACAAAGCCTATATATTTGAACTTACCGGAGAAATCTGGCTTGATAATAATCTCACCGTTTGAATTCATGCTTTGATTATACAGATCTGCCTTATTTTTGTGAGTATCATTATTGCCATCGCTCAGTGTAATTTCATCATGCAATGCCAGGGAAATCGGAGTATTCTGACGGCTCAGTTTTATCCTGATTTCGTATACATCATAGCCCTGATATTCATCTTTCAATTCAAAAATATATTCTTTATGCTTGCTCGCAAAGTATATATTATTTGCCGGTTGTGACTGATCACCTGTGCTTTTCCATCTGGGCCAAACTTCCTTATTATTATTTCCGTATTTTATGGACTCACCGGGAATGTCACCATTTCCGGACCAGATAAAATTCACATTAGCATAGCCGCTGATTGTCGCTGCTTCTGCACTAAGGGTATTTACATTGAACACCCCTATCATAAGCGCGATAGCGAGCACGAATGAAATTACTTTGCTAGACCTCTTCAACATTTTTCTTCTCCATAGCACAATCATAATTACATGAAACGATTACAATATAATACGTTTCTATGATTATAGCAAGCATTTTTTAGTAATTTCATCACTTTATACAATTATTAAGACATACAAAAATAAATTCATGCGCTCTTTGCATATATATTCAAGTATACATGAATTTTATGAGTTTCCTCTTTTATTATCGAGCTTTTTTGTTAAATGAATTCTGTTAGCGCAGAAATAGCGCGGAAACCGGTGTGATTTAACCGGCATTTTAAAGAACAAGAAAAAAATTGTTTACAAAAAATTTACATATAAAATTACTTATGAGAATTACATATTATTCCTATTATGAATTTTCCCTGCGAAATATGCTGACAAAAAAGATATTATAAAGAAGCCCGCAAGACACATGATTGCTTTGCGAAGTCCAAAAAGATCCCCGAATTTTCCGGTGAGGGCTGTAAATATTACTCCGCCAATACCTGTAGCGGTGGTGATCATTCCGGTTGCTGTTGCTGTCTTCTTCCCTGCCATAGTTTTCATTATATTAAGTACGCAGGGATAGATTGCCCCGCTCGCAAAGCCAAGCGGTATGCAAAGTAAAAGTACAAGCATGCTGTTTTCGGAATTGGTTAGGATTATTGTGATAATCGGAATTGCAGCAGTGGCAGTAAGGAGAATTTGCCGCGCATACTTCGAGAAGTGGCCGACGATAACTCTCGAAGGAATCATAACAGCCCAGAAAAGTGACAGAGCATACTTCCCGATTCCTGATTTTAATACATCGGTAAACAGTGTATCGACGAAGAAGGCAAAGCCGTTTTCAAAACCGACATAGATACACATGATTGTGCACAAAAGTAAAATTCCGCCAATGATAAATTCTCCGGCAGAGTTCTTGCTCTGCGCGGAATCTCCCGCTACTGCTGTTTCAGTCGCGGTGTTCTTAGTTTTAAACAGGCCTATCAGAGATACTGTGCTTCCTATTGCAAGAAGCGCGAAAAGTGTACGCCAGCTTAGGCCTTTTCCAAGATAATAATTAACAATAAGCGGCGACGTAAGTGCACCGAAGGCATACATGGATGTGATGTAGCCTATCTTCTTACTTCCGCTTATGGGATATGCGTCAATTAGAGCTGCGATGGAAATAAATTGAAGAGCGCTGGTGGTAAGTCCCAGGAAGAATACTCCACCGATAAAGAATTTCTCCGCATCAGTGAAGAATATCAAAGTTGCTGCCGTGATCTGAAGAGCTAAGAGAATTGTAATGCACTTCGCTTTTCCGGTTCGGTCTGCCCATCCTCCGAGAATCAACGGTGCAAGCATTGTCGCAAAAAGCTCAACAGAAGCAAACAGGCCCATGGATGTAACCGACAAGTCGTAGTTTTTCCCGATGTTCCACAGACTTGCCTGATATCCGCCTGCTTCAAAGCCGTTGATGAATACAATAAGAAATAACACTATCCATAAAAAGTCATGGCTTCTTTTTGAATCATCCATAGAGATCACCTGATCTTAGCGTTTTTTGCCAAGCCCTTCTTTATGAAAAGCTTTTGATAGGTCTTCTTCAGTTTCTTCGGAACCTTTACTGTCACATTTTTCGGTGTGCCCTTAAAAGCTTTTGAAGCAACAGAGTCTTTGGTCAATTTTGTAGATTTGACATTTATGGTCTTAAGGTTCTTTGCACCTTTAAATGCATTCGCTCTGATATTTATTACGTTGTTACCTATTGTTACAGTCCCTAGTTTCTTGCAGCCGCTAAATGCCTTGGTTGCAACACCAGTAACGTTATAAGTAATTCCGTCTACAGTAACCGTCTCGGGAATGGTTATCCTTTTTGCTTTCTTATTAATAGTACATTTATAATCAACCGTAGGATTTTCCTGTGCAGAGGAAGTAACTACAAACTCAGCCGCTTTTTCCTCCACAGTAAAGGCTGTTCCTTCCGCTTTTCCTCCCGGTGCAGGTTCTTCAACTTTCTTTACTTCCTCTACGGGCTGCAGTCCTGTTTTGCTCGTATTATCTTCCGGTTTTGTTTCAGGCTCAGGAATCGGATCTTCTCCGTAGGTTGTAGGCTGTGCTGATGCTGCGCGTAGTTCTTTGGCAATATTTCCTGCATCGTCCGCAATCACGTTATAGCTGCTATCGCCGACTTTTATATTCTTAATTGTGAAGTTTTTGGGTGTTTCAAATATGAGGTCACTTGCTATATTTATGTCATTGTTATCATAGGCCAGTACTACAGATTCTTTCGCACTGATGCTTATTTTCCCGCTAAGGAGTTCAAGCGCTCCTGTATCCGTATAGATTCCCTGATTGACAGAGGTGAATTCCAATGTGCCGCCATCTACCAGAACTCCTCCTCTTCCTGATATCGCTTTGTCAGCGTTTTTTATTGTAATAGAAGTATTACCACCGCTAATTGTTATTTTGTCTGTGGAGAAGAAGCCGTTCTTTCCTCCGCTAAAATCAAAATTACCTTGTATGTCGAGCGCAGCCATGTAGGATCCGATTATCATAGTTGTGATATTGGGAGCCAGTAGTTTTGCGTTGCCGCGAATTTTAAGAGGGATTTCTGTGTAGACCATGCAGTTTGAAGCGATTTTCCCATTGTAGGTGCCGCTTATTGCCGTTGCACTATTAAAGGTAAGAGTATTGGTGGAAGGATCAAATGAAGCACTTCCTGTTCCGCATTTTATATAAGCCATGTTGGCGCTTGTGATCTGGGTACTGCCGATCCAGAGGTTGTAGGATGTAGGCGCTGAGTCGGCACTAACGGTGATATTTGATGAGAAAAGTGCAGTAATAAAAAGCATGCAGGAAAAGCATACTGATAAAATGTGTGAAGTAATTCTGTGCTTGTACATGTGATCCCCCTCATAATTTGTTCTATACTTATATATCGTAATAAAAGTTCAAATTATTTACCGGGGGATGAAATTTTTATTTACTATCCTATACCAATAGCAATTTGTTGTTCTCAAGGTCGTAGTACAGAGTAAGTTCGCTGCCTTTAAGATCGTAGACTCTGGCTATGTCTTTATTTTTCTCATCACTTATAAAATCAGAGGAGATATCTTTATATGCGGAGAGCTTATCCGGAGCGAAAACAAGAGTCTTTTCATTCGCAAAAACAGCGGTGTAGAGGATGTCAGCCTCGACGAGATCCTGGAAGATGTGGCTTCCGTAGGAGAGCTCGGGATTGTAGCCCACTTCCTTTTCCTCAACTTCACAAACAGTCTCAAACTCACTGATATCAGCGAAAGTTGTGGGTACTCCGAGTTCAGGTGATGAAGTTCCGATTCTGCCGGGCACGATGAGCATCATGTGTCTACCCTGTTCTCTGTAGGTCCAGTTGACTTTCCCGATGAGGTTGGCGATGCCGGACTTCTCTGCGTAGGGCATGTTGTAATAAGCCTTAGGGTCCACATAGACTATAAGGTCAATTGGAACGCTTCTGGAGAGTCCCATCGATGCTCCTATGCTCTCGAGGATGATCTTCTCCTTCGGAATATTCTCAGGGATCTCGACTGCTGCTGTATCCTTGAATATCTGCAGCGGTCTGCACTGCAAAAGGTTTATCGAATATTCCCCATTCTCTGAGAGGTTCATTGTAAATTCGATGTCCACTGCGTGCTCATATTCCTTCTGGATAACCTGCATCAGCTGCTGCATCTGAGTCATCAGCTGCTCTTTTTTCACAAGTCCACTGCAGGAAATGAATCTCACATCGCGGTAGATTCCGCGCTCCTTAAGGGAATCCTCCACCTCGAAGTCATGCTCCAGGAGCGTATTTATAAGATACATTGGAAGTTTGCTCTCGATGTCGCGAAGTTCAAGCCTCTTAAGCATGTGTTCGCCCACATCCACGGCTTCGACCGCCCTTTGTGAAAACTGGTGTTTCTCCGCTATCGTCACGGCTGAAGTCGCTTCAGGCATATCAAGACTAACGAGACGAGGATAGGATCCCATGGTTCTGTCGACAGCTGAGGTACCAAGTCCCATGACAAGTCTCAGCATTCCTGCCTTGGGATCAATGCCCGAGAGGAACTTGTAGGGGCTGTAGGAATAGCCGACTCCTGCCGCACAGGGCATATAGTACTGCCCGTAATAGGAGCCTGAAACTCTCTGAACAAGCAATGCCATCTGCTCATCTCTCTTATCAAGCCCTCTTCTTTTTCTGTAATCAAGAGCTGACAGACTCATGGTGCTCGCATATACAGTCCTTATGGCATTCTCAAACTCTGATAGGCGCTCCTCAAGAGTACCCCTGTTGGCACAGAATACCGATTCATATTTTCCCGCAAAAGCATTACCAAAACCGTCCTCAAGGATACTGCTGGATCTTACGATAAACGGATCCTGCCCGTAGTACTCCAGAATATGTCCGAACTGAGTTCTGAGGTCCTCCGAGAAAACTCCCTTCTTCAGCTTATCTGCAAATTCCTCCGCAAGGGAGAAGTACTCCTCTTCCGTTCTCTGTCTGACACGGATATCCCAAAATTCATTGTCAACGATGTAGGTGTAGTAGATGTCAGAACCTATAAAAAATGAATCATGGGGTTCCAGTACCTCGTTAATTTCAGGAGCCATATTTCTTATGATGGCTCTTGAAAGCAGCATTCCACAGGCTTTTCCTCCGATAAGTCCGGTACCTATCATGTGACTTCGAACGTTGAAATAATCCTCCGGCTTAAAGTGCTTTTTCACCATCTGCCTCATCTTCTCATCGCGGGTCATCATGATATTGCACATCATGTTGCAGGACTCCTCGATGTCCATGTGATTGTCGTACTGCATTTTCGCCATGTTGAAAAATCTGTCCCAGAAGTCGATGTACTGATCCTCACCGGGTCTCTGGAAATTATCAAGTACCTGGTAAAACCGGCTTGACTGGACACCATCCAGAATAGGTCTGAAGGTCCCATCCTCCTTTTTATAAATATGAGGAAGGAACATTGTCTCTGAGTCGCGGTTCCAGACCTTCTCCGCCCTCACATAGACATTTCTGGTATCAGAATAAACATCTAGGAAAAGCTGAGTAGTATTGAGAATCTTATTAACAGCATGATATGAATGTTTACCTCTTATAATCGGGAAAAAGGCCACTGTATCAAGAATGAATAGAAACGGGCAGGTAACTCTGAAAAAGTTGCCCATCATTAGGTCAGTCGCCCAGGCAATCTGAAGCTCTGAGAGACAATCAAACACATAGAAGGCGTCTTTACCTTCTTTATCTATAATGTTATGTATCTCCACAGTGAAGGTCTCAAAGCGATGTGACAGCGGAATATGGATAGTTTTGACCTCCGGGCAGTCCTCCACTAAAGGCTCATGGGATGCAAACCTGAAATAGATAATGTTTCGATTATCCTTTTTTGCCTGCTCAATATATGGATCCACAAAAAGCTTAAACTCCGAGAGTTCTGAAACTCTGAAAACCACGTTGTCTCCAAGTCTTATATTATCAAGTGCCTTATCCATCTCCGGAATCCCGGACAATATTCTGTCAAATGCTGCCATACGAAGCCCTCCATGCGAGAAAACACTATGTAAAACAAAAAGGCAAAGAACGCCACTGATGTAAGCGTCTTTGCCTCTTACCAATATAATAACATATTATTTTCATTCCCAAAACAGTTCATCAAGAGTTCTGTCCAGAGCCTTACAGATTGATACACAGAGCTTAATAGTCGGGTTGTAATCACCCTTTTCAATTGCACTGATAGTCTGCCTTGATACATTACAGAGCTTGGCAAGATCGTCCTGGGATAAGTCTTTCGCAGCTCTGGCTGATTTTAATTTAAGATTCTTCATAGCTTATTCCTCACTTGTTCTCCCATCTCTTAAACTTTTTACCCCGATAACAACCGCAAGTGTCAGGAAGGTCAATGCCATCATGGCACTGCTTGAAAGCTTTGAGAAAAACAGGTACGCGAAGGAATCGTTAATCCTATCCTCTCTGAACCATCTCAAAAGAGTTGATACAAAGGAAATAAGCTGGATGACGCCAATGCCTATGCTTACTCCGAAGTAGCTGCGCCAGCTCTGTCCCATAAAAAAGAACGAATCATGAAGCACGCAGTAAATCGCAAATATGAGAAAGCTTGCCATAACCACAACGATGAGAAGTCCGCTTAAAACATACTGCGGAAGGGGTGCTCCGGCGCAGGTATCATATATGATGATTCCAACAAGAAGTATAACTGTGGTGAAGTATGCACGCTTAAATGCTTCGGCGCGAATGCTCTGCTGCATCTCGTCGTATTGCTGATTCTTTTTCTTCTTCCTTGCAATAACAGCAATTACAGCAACAATAATCAGATACATAATTACTAAAATCCAAGACTCTTTCATTTCAATCATCCTCCTATAAATGTACGTTTTATTTGCTATCGCAAAAGTCATGATCATTTTCTCTTGTAACTATAAAATAACCCTCTAGATGAAATATGTCAAGTATATTTTACATTTAATCTGAAATATTATTCTTATTGCTATTATATTATTATTTTTTATATAATGTGTTGATATTTATAATACTATACGTTATATAATATTATATGATCAAAACAGTAGAAAGGAGCGACAAGCATGACGTATCAATTAACAGCACCGTTGCTGGATGCCTGCGTTCTGGGAATAGTTAGAAGTGAAGATTCATATGGTTACACTTTGACACAAAAGGTGCGTCAGGTGGTGGATATTTCGGAATCAACCCTCTATCCGGTTCTCAGAAGGCTTCAGAAGTCAGGGTGCCTAAGAACCTATGATGCTCCATTTCAGGGGCGAAACAGACGATATTACGCAATCACGGATGAGGGCAGACAGATGCTTGGATTCTATGAAGGCGAGTGGAACGAGTACAAGGACAAAATCGACGGTCTGATAAAGGGGACAGGATCAGACATCGCCAAGAGTTCTGAGGAGGGGATGACAGAATGAACAAGGAACAATTTTTAAATGAACTCGATAACAGATTAAGACTCATCCCTGTCGACGACAGGCTGGATGCTATCGAGTATTACGATGGATATATTTCCGACATGGAACTTACCGGAGACGAGGATGTTGTAGCAAAGCTCGGTACTCCCAAGGAAGTTGCCAAAAGTATTATCGAACAGTGCACGCAAAAGCACATAGAGAACACCGAGGAGCAAAAGACAGTAAAGGGAAAGGCCACAGTTTTATGGCTCACAATACTTGGCATAATATCTCTCCCTCTCTCACTGCCCCTTGGAATTGCAGCAGTTGCGGTTGTGCTTGCACTTGGCATAGCATTACTGGCCATACTCTTATCACTGGTAATTACAGCAGTTGCAATTGCAGCAGCAGGTTTTGCTTCCATATTCTGGGGCGTGATGGTTCCCGGAATAGGCCAGAAGTTCTTCACAATAGGTGCAGGATTGATCATGGCAGGTCTTGGAATAGCACTTACCTATGCACTTATTATATTTGTTAAAGCATTTTTCCGTTCGATTTTTAGAAATAAGAAAGTGAGGGAGACGCGATATGAATAATAGAATTGTATTTATGGTAGCAGGTGTGATGGTAGCTTTCGGTGCGATAATCCTCGGCGCAGGGATCCTTCTTGGTGCCAGCCCCATTATCGCAATCGGTTCAAACGGCGCGAGCGCAAGAGCAAATAAAGAACTGGTAAAAGATACTATAAAGCTTTCCGAATTTGACGAGCTGGACGTGGATACAGCATCAATCAACACATATCTTGTAAGGGGCGATTCCTATAAGCTTGAGTACTGCGCCTATGAGGACAACATCCCCAAGGTAGATCAGAATGGCAAGAAGCTTAAGATAAATCAGCCGTCACACAACGGAATTCTTCTCAGCTTCAATTTTGACAGAGATGGCGAGCAGTATTACAAGATCACCGTTCCCGATAATGCCGGAATAATCGATACCAAGCTCGAGGCTTCTTCCGGCACAATAGCTGTCGACAGTGTTGATATCAAGGGAAAAGTCGACGTATCTTCAGGAGTTGTAAAGCTTGATAACATAAAGTCCGAGGATCTTAGGGTATCCGCATCTTCAGGTGACATCAATCTCGATAAAGTCATCACTGACAAACTGAGCCTCGAACTCACTTCGGGAGATATGCACCTTACAGATTGCGAAACAGATGAACTCAGTGCCGATATGACAAGCGGTCTTATGGTCTTTGAGAAATTCAAGGTGAACAAAGCTGATCTTCAATCCACTTCAGGTGATATGAAGCTTGGTATTGCCGGAAAAAAGGACGATTACGACTTTAATATAGATGCAACCTCCGGAACCATCAAGGTTGGCGGCACTATAACAGAGCGCAAATTCAGAACAGACAATAATAAAGAAAAGTACATAAAAGCAGATATCACAAGTGGTCTTTTTGATGTATCATTTGAAGACTGATGTTTAAACGCAGAAATGGCACAGTTCCTCTTAGAGGCGTCTGTGCCATTTTTTATCTTATTCTGATGTCAGTCAGGGCGACTTCATCGCCGGTCAGAGCCGCGTAAACAATCTCTCCAATTCCCGATACCTCAGTGATATTTTCTATGTAGATACCAAGATTCTCAGTAATCGTTGTAATCTTGTTTCCTCGCTTAATAAAGTTTATCTCACTCTCAATTCCTGCCTTATTTTCAGTTTTCCAGACATCCCACCCTGGGAAGGTGTCCTTCTTTTTCATGATAAATTTGTTGCGGGCGTTGGTCTCTACTTCCTCTTCCTCGCCGTTTATCTTAATAAGCGCATATTCCTTATACCCGCTTCCTCCTATGTTTCCATCCTCGGAGGAGAAAAGAACTATGTAAGGACAATGCCACACAAGATCCGCATCGGGAAGTGTCATGCTATGGAATTTGATATTAAGACCGTCTTCAACCTTTATCCCCTGAGTTGATGCGCTGCGGAAGCCGTTTACCTGGACATTCGGGACATCGGATTCCATCCTCTCGATGAAGCTTACATCACCAACGATTTTCCTTATATCACCTTCCTTAATCTCTCTTCCTGTAAGCTGAACTTCGATATCATGTATATCACAGTTTTCACCGGTGATACCGATATAAACAGCCTTTGATTTATCAGGCAGTGCAACAATAACATTAAAAATGTGCTCGGGGCTAATCATCTGAAGTGACAAATGATCCTCAAATTTTGCCGCCTGAATGCTGTATTTACGTTTTCCATCTAATGCTGTTTTCTCTGCCTCGGTTATCTCCACCTCTCTCGCACTTGTGGAGATATAATGCCCGTCAAACCATATTTCACCGAATTCCAGATAATGATATGCCTCTATGGCTTTCTGATTGTCATGCACAATTCTGTCATAGGAGTCGAACAGAATAATTGAAGGGGCTGAAAAGCTCTTACTGTCTCCACCTGCCCTCTTGGAGGAAAAAATGATCTCCCTCTCCTTTGTATTAACCGGAATTCCCACGGAGATACTGTCTCTGTACTTCCTGCACTTAAGCGTCTTCTGAAGCTTAATTTCCTCCTGACTTTCAATTCTGCTATCTTCATCCAGAATTTTAACCATAATGTCGGTAAAATCCGGATCAAACTGCGTGCCTGATCCCTTGATAAGTTCCTCACGCACGGTGAGATAAGGTAAAGCATCGCGGTAGCTTTTCGGAGCCATCATGGTGCCGTAAGCATCAGCAATCGCTATTATCCTTGCTATCTCAGGAATTTCTTTTCCCTTTAAGCCATCAGGATATCCTGTGCCATCATACCTTTCATGACAGTAAAGAGCTCCGGTCTTTAGAGAAGGATACTCCCTGATACTGGATAATATTTCACTGCTGATGACCGGCTGTTGCTTTACAATTTGAAGCTCCTCATCCGTTAAATTTTCATTCTTATCAATAAGATTATCAGCGATTCCTATTCTACCGACATCATGCAGAAGCGCTGCGTAATATATCTCATCGCACTCCTCAGCACTTTTCCCGTAAATCTCCGCTATCCTTTTGGCGCAATCCGCAACACGCTCGGAAGTTCCCACTGAAAAAGAATCCTTCTTTTCAACTGCTGTCACAAAAGCTGTCGCTGTCTGATCAAAGAGGCGCTTCATACTCCGCCTCTCCTCACGAAGTTCGTGCATCTGAACACGCTGCGCCTTCTCAACCGTATCGTTAATGTCAAGGTAAGAGAACACATACATAAGGATTGATACCACAACCATGGCCATGTTTACGATGGAAACACCATAGGCAAATATCTGAATAATCCCGACTACTATCGGAACAAAAATGTATGCCGTAAGTGCTATATAAATAAGCCTGGCTATTCTCTTTCTATACATTCTGACAGCTGTATACTGGATGATTGGGCATATTACGGGAACAATGTAACACACAAGAAATCCCGGACCTCTATGATAGACATTGTTCTCATCAAAGTAGTAATAGAAACCTGTAAAATGTGCTATCACGGAAAAGATCATCCCGAAGGCTGCTGCCGCTCCTGAAAACTGCAGTCTTCTCGGAATCCGTATTTCACCCTCCACGTTTCTCAAAATATCATAAAGATAAATATTGAATACAAAAACCACCTGTGAAGTCAAAAAGAACACCAAGAGATTACTGATGCGCACCAAAAAAATACCCTTAGGCGAAAGATCGCCTCGGTATACGTAGGAAAGACGATCGAAAAAGAGGAGAAAAGTCGCTGTGAACTCCATTGCAATGAGGATCCACTTTCTCCGCCTGTCGAGGAATCTTGTAATAAACAAAAGGAATGCAATTGTCGTACATGCAGCGCAGAGCCACTGCATGATATCCAGCTGATATGCCCTTATAAATTCAAACATATCCTACTACTCCTTTTAACATAACTACCTGTGGAGGATAAAAAATTCATTCAGTTTTTCAAGGAGTTCTCCCTTTGTAATATCCTTCAAAAAATATCCTTCGGGTCTTAGCGCAACAACTGCCATTACGCTTTCCTTATCACCCTTGCCGGTGAGGAAAATCACAGGAATATCCTTTGTCTCTTCATCATTTCTGAGCATTTCAAGCACCTGGGGACCGGTTGTGATCGGCATTTCATGGTCAAGAAGTATGAGGTCCACCTTGTTTTTCCCCAGATACTTTATGGCCTGCAGTCCTGAGTTAGCCATGGCAACCTTATAATCTTCCTTAAGCCACTGTCTCACAAGAGAAAGATACTGAGGATCATCATCTACTATGAGTATGCTTTTCCTGAACTCTCCCGCATCGACCTTCGTGAAGTATTCGCTTACTGCGTCTACAAATTCCTGATTATCGACAGGTCGTGAAAATGTTCTGTATACCAGTTCTTCAGGAATATGATCTGAAACATACTCAAGATCAAGCTGTTCTCCGATAAGGATAAGCTCAGCACCCTTTTCCTCCATACTGTCTGTCAGAAAATGAATGACTTCTTCCTTGGACTTAGGGGCATCATCGATGTAAAATGCCAGAAGCTGCGTATCCTGCCAATTCTCATTTATACTGTTCACGGTGCACGGAACAAACACGCAGTCCACCCCTGCATCCCTGACCTTGCCAATAAGGACACGAATAATGAATGATTCCTTATCTCCTATGAAAAGCATCCGTTTTGTCGTCATTGTTTTTCCCCTTTACTACAATGATTTTACCAGTTCTTCCATATTGTCCCAATCAAAGTTCTTCATCATGGCTTCCAGTTCTTTCATCTTTTTCTCATCTTCTTCCGGAAGCTTATAATGTGAAAGCTGCTCAAGGATCATCTCAACCGCATCGTAATCCATCTGCGGAACGACGTCAGATAGCGCAGCATAGGCATCCGCAAGTTCTTCAGGTGGTATTACTTCCTTTTCCTCTTCCTCTTTGGTATCTTCCTGCTTTAACTTAGAGAGTTTTTCTTTATAAGCAAGATATTCCATCATGAACTTATCGTTATTTTCATCTATAAAATCAGTATCCGACTTATTTCCCGCTTCCTCAAGCTTAAATGCAAGCTCGGAAAGTGCCTTTGCTCCAATAATACGCGCAGAACTTTTCAGTGCATGTATCTTTATCGTGTAAAGCCTTATGTTTCCGTTTTCAAGCGCATCATTTAATGCCTTTGAGTTACCGTCAATTGTTTCAAGGAAAAGCTCAAGAGCAAAAATATATGATGCAATACCGCCGGAGTTCTTAATACCTTCTTCTACATCTATGCCCTCTGTGCTGTATATCCACTGCATAGTTTCAGGCATCTCAGTAATCTCTTCCACCACATAGTCATTTGTCGGCTTTTCCATCTTCTCTTCAGGCAGATGACGCATGATGGTTTTTTCCAGAATTTCCGTATCCACCGGCTTTTCAAGATATCCGTTAAAGCCCTTCGATAAATAGAATTCCTCTCCTGCAATGGAGTTTGCGGTAAGTGCGTATACCGGAAGATCGGGTTCTAGCTCACGGATCTTCTGTAGCGTCTCTATTCCGTCCATCCCGGGCATCATGTGATCGAGAAGTACCACATCAAAGGAGGAATCCTTTATCTTATCCAAGGCATCCTCTCCGCTTGAAGCAGTCGTCACATATACCTTTGTGGCTTTAAGGAGTCCCTTCATAACACTGAGATTCATGGGATTATCATCAACCACCAGAATATCTGCATCAGGTGCTATGAACTTAGGAATATAAGGTCCCTTAGGCGAGTTTTCATCATGCTCCATAAATGCTCCAAGGGGAGTATCGTCAACTATGCGCTGCTTCACGGTAAGAATAAATTCACTGCCCTCACCGTAAATACTTTCGCACCATAGCTTTCCTTCCATAAGCTCGGCGAAACGTCTGGAAATATCAAGTCCCAGTCCTGTTCCCTGAATGTTTGCGTTTTTCTCCTCTTCAAGTCTTTCGTAGGCTGTGAACAGCTTTTCCATATCCTCGGCCTTGACACCGATTCCTGTATCCTTTACCGAAAAGCGAAGACCAGCTATATCATCCTCACGTTCATCCATGGACACAATCAGAGCAAAGCCTCCTGAATCTGTATATTTGACCGCATTTGTAAGAAGGTTTAAAACTATCTGCTTTATTTTTCCGGAATCACCGTACAGGCGCTTCGGCAGAATTTCATCAACGATGACATCAAAGGTCAGTTCTTTCTGCGTACTTCTCACACGTATCATGGATACGATTGAACGCAGCATCTCCTGAGTATCATATTCCTGTTCCACCAGGTGCATTTTTCCGGATTCGATCTTTGAAATGTCAAGCAGGTTATTAATGAGTCCAAGCAAGGATTCCGATGCATTTCTGATATCAAAAGCATAATTCATCATGGACATAAAATATCCCTTGGGAACTCCTGTCGCATCCTCTCTCAGAACCATCTCGTTCATTCCCATGATCGTATTTATAGGTGTTCTGATCTCGTGGGAAATGTTTGCAAGGAACCTGGATTTTGCTTTGTTTGCCTGCTCTGCCTCGTCCCTTGCCTTCAGGATCTCTGCATACTGTTTTTGCACTACTGAATGTGTCGATATTCTCCAAATAATACGCCCTGAAATGCCGATGACAATCAAAGCCATTATCATTCTGAACAGGAAAAGTTCGGTAAATTTTGCCTCTTTTATAATTGTGTAGGTATCATCCTGTAAAATGTCACCGGTTTTGGTGTCCAATATCTGAATGTGCAAGGTGTAATTGCCATATTTGAGATTTGTAAATTCAAGTGGTGAAAGCTTACTCCTAAGCACAGTAATGCCACCATCCTGCCCGCCTTCGAGGAATACCCTTACCAGAGGATTAAGCATCGTGTAATCCATAACAGCGGCAGAAATCTGAATTCTTCCGTCTGAAGCCGGAATCCTGTAAGATCCGTCCTCACGCCTTGGAACTTCCTCGTCATCACAAAATACAGAACTTATACCGGTTTTAACTTTTTCGTTTTCTTCATAATAGTCATTGATATTGACCTTGATAACACCGTTCCTTCCGGGAATATAAAGGTTGCCCGTATAGTCCTTAGTAGCAAAGGAATAGGTCATAATTCCGTAAGGAAGTCCGTTCTCAACAGTGTATAATCTGTAATCACTGATTTCATTCCTGAGCATAAGATTTGCGTTTACAACATATACTCCATAGGAGGATAAAACCCATGCGTTATCTTTATCGTCAAATGCAATGTCATAGTTGTTGCTATAAGGGAAAGTCGTTATTGGAATTATTTCTCCGTCCTTCATATATTCTATTGAATTGGAGGTAAGAATCCAGCAAACACCGCGCCTGTCATCTCTCATAATTCGAACTATGACATCGCTTGTAAGCCCGTCATCTCTTCCAAGATGCGAAACCTTATCACCCTCTATAACATATATTCCTCCGCCGTCCGAACCTGCAAATATTATCCCGGAATCATCGACAAAAATCGTTTGTATTAAAGAATTCTTTATTCCGTCCTTCGCGGTAAATGTTTTTACCACTTCACCGTCTTTAATTAGGGCAATTCCGTCATTTGTACCCGCAACAGCTGTGCCATCGGGACTAAAGGCAATACATCTCACCTGGTTATGAGGCAAGCCATTCTTTACGGTGTACGAAGTAATAGTATTATCCGGAAGGACACAGATAAGTCCCTTCTCGTTTGAATATGTGCATATCCAGGTATTTCCGAGCAGATCTCTTTCGATATCACGGACTCTTGTTTCTCCGACAAAAGATGTAATCGAATTTTTTACCTGTCCTATATTTTTACCAATAATTTTCAGACCTTCATCCGTACCGGTATAAATATTACCTTTTATAAGACAGGTGACATTTACTGCCGCCTCTTCCATTCCTGCCTCATAGGTGAGATCCATGAAATTGTTTGTCACAATTTTCATCACACCCTGGGTAGAAGATGCAACCCACATATTCCCCTGATAATCCGAAGTCATCATCTCGATGTTGTTGTCCATAGGAATATTTCGAAGAGCATGGAAATGACCTTCATCACCAATATAGCCCACTATGCTTCTTGAAGCTACCCATACACGTCCGCAGTCATAGCTAAGCCAATGAACACCCTCAAGTGGTGATACCGATATACGTTTTAGTGCTTTGGCATTGAGGCCAAAGTCCCCGTAAAACAGGTTACTTCCTTCTGTTCCGAAATATAGCTTACCATTATTGTAAGGGTCTGCTGCAAGGCTTGTTATTTTCCCGAGTCCAAGTTCTTCACTGGTATAGAGCTCACTGACCGCGCAGTCATCTATCGCAAAAACAATACCGCTTGATGTTTGTCCATAGATTCTTCCCGTACTATCAGAATCCATCTTCAGCACACGTTCATCCGCTAATCTCTCATCTACAGAAGTATGTATCTGCATATTTTTATCTATATAGCAGACACCGGCTGTGGTTCCGACAAAAATATTACCGGCATTATCCTCTGCAAACTCCCTTGTGGAAGATGAAGGGAGACCGTCATCATATGTAAGCCAGGTCCTTTTCTCTCCATCGAGTATTACAACTCCGTTATCATTTGTCCCAACCCATATTCTGCCAAGGCTGTCCTCGAAAAACGCTCTCGCACTGGTCAGTCCGTCAGAAGTGTCCAGTCTCGTAAACTCTGTTCCGTCATATTTTATTATTCCGCTGTAGCCGCCAATCCACACGTGACCGTCACTTGCTCCAAGTAAAAACATGGCATCTGAGGTCGGAAGCCCTTTTTCGGCAGTATACAGTTTAGCAGTATAAGATACTCCGGGGATCTGTCCCGTAGCGGAGTATCCGCCACCATACAGCGAGTATTCATCCAGAGAATTCTGTGCAGTTACTGCGGTATCAGAAATAAGATCATAGCTTTCTCCATCGCCGGTATCTCCTGCAGCACTTACTGCCACAGAAGCTTTCGCCGCTATGGTAAGGAATAATGCAAATGCTGTAAAGGCTGCCGCTAGCCTTGTTTTTAAAGAATTCTTACTCATCGGCAACCTCCATATTCACATTTTCATTGTACTTTCTAAGCACTACCTTAACTTCAGGCAGGGCATCCATAAACACTTCCACACACTTGGGGTCAAACTGTGTTCCGGCACCATCCTGCAGCATCGCAAGGGATTCCTGCAGGGTGAACGGCGGTTTATAAACCCGGGGAGAAGTAAGCGCATCAAAAACATCCGCAACTGCCATAATTCTTGCAGAGAGCGGAATCACCTCACCGTGTAAGCCTTCGGGATAACCTGTTCCATCCCACCTCTCATGGTGATACGCTGCCATATTTCTTGCTTCCTTAAGATAGTTCGCGCCTTCCACTGTACTTATGGCTTTCTCCATAATCTCTTTGCCCGCGGTGGTATGCGTTTTTATAATCTCATATTCTTCAGGCGTAAGCTTTCCCGGTTTATTAAGCACATTGTCGGGGATATTTATTTTTCCGATATCATGAAGAGGCGCACTTCGAACAACGTCTGATATGAATTTCGGTGTAATTTTTTCAGCGTAATATCCCTTTTTCTTAAGTCCCTCAACTATTATCTTCACATAGGCTGCTGTTTTCTGGACGTGTGCTCCGGTATCGGAATCTCTGTTCTCGACGAGGTCCGCCATCGTTATGATCAGACCATCCTGCATTTTCACGGTATTTTCGGAAAATCTGCGAAGACTTCTGAACTGCTCTGTCTGATTAAGTGCCATGTCACAGATAGCCTTATAGAGTTTTTCTGTTTCATCGCCTGTATGAATATCAAGAGCTCGCAATTTTCTCACGGCTGCATCGAGTCTTTTCTGGTCGGTACCAGCACCTATAAAATCCTCTACTGAAAGAGCCATGCTATTTATCGGATAGGTTGTAAATGCGCCTGTATACCACATTCCATAGGCGAGAATCAGCACGAATAGTCCCGACATACTAAGAAGTACACGCAGGATAAAATTACCCATATAATCTGCCATATATGACAGAGAAACCACAGCACCCGCATAGGCAACTGTTTTCCCGAATCTGTCCCTGACAGGACTGTAAGTAGCAAGCGCCCATTTATTGATGGCATCAGTTTCTATCGGTTCTATTTCCTCGCCCGCAAGAAGCTGTGACAGGTATGGTGCCATTGAAGCTTCAACCTGAAGAACAGATCCCGGAGGGTTTGTGTTGCCGTTCTCATCCCCAAGGTCAAAAACGGTGTAGCAGCCGTCTTCTCTGTACTGAAGAACGAAAAGATAATTTACTCCGTTTGCATTTTCCCTGATCTTTCTGAGCATTTCCTCGGTCTCTTTATAACCGGACATGCTTTTCCCGTATTCAATATAGGAGTCGATCATATCAGGATTAACAACGGACGCAGCAAAATCGGCTGCAGTAGTTGCAACCCGCATTCTTTCTTGTTTTGTATTATCAAAATAGAGTCTTATTCCAAGCTCACTGATTATTGCAACAAGCGCAACAGAAATCGCAAGCAGCATAAGCGTCATTCGTCTTTTCACGGAATGATGAGTTTTACCTGCATGCTCATCCATCTCCCGGATTTCTTCAGGCGACAGTGGCCGCTGTCGCCATCCCATCTCCTGCATGATATCCCGCGCTTTAGATGGAATAAAATGAATAACCGCAAGCGCTGCTGCTATAGAAATGCTCTTGTCAATAATATCCATGCAGATGTTTATTACAAGAGACATAAAGAACCTGTAAAATTCATCTTCTGCACCGATCGCAGAAAGGATTCTCAGAGTGTAGTCCTGCTGAGGGCCTCCAAAAAGGCCCCACTGAATAAGCACGCTGATTCCGCCGCTTATAATTCCCGAAACCACTATGAACAGGATTATATTTTGAATTTTACGAAACGATCTTTTTCTTACAAACCATGCTACATAGATAGCAACCAAAGTGTTTACGAATCCAAAATAAGCCGCAATGTCATTAAATACAGTGCAGATCAAATTGGTCACTACAGCTGTCACTATCCCGGGAAACAGTCCACCCATTGCAGCAACAATTATGGTTCCTATTGTATCGAGAAAAATGGGCAAGTCCAATTTATAGGACACATAGGAAATAATCACATTGACTGCAATACCGAATGAAATGGTTCCCACTCCGAGCAGGTTGTATTTCTTGTTCCGATAAGTATTTGCCTTCACTGCTTATCCTCTCACAGACACTACAACTGCTCCAGTACCTCCTTGTACTTTCGATAATCTTCAAGCAATTCGCTATTGTTATCTTTAATGTAATCAAGGTCTCCGCGATTTCCGGCTTCCTCAAGAAGTCTTGCTTTTTCGGACAGGTCCCTCGCTCCGATTATTCTGGCGGAGCTCTTTAGTGCATGAACCTTTGTTGTGTAATCCTCAATTTCTTCTTTAAAGTAAAGCTCTTCTATTTCATCCGATTTCTTATCCACGCTGTCCCTGAAGAAACGAAGTGTATCGACAAACAATTCCTCCGTTCCGGCGTAGTCCACTCCTGCTTCGATATCGATATAGCCCTCTTTCTCCAGACTGTTAAGCACTTTTTTAGTGTCGGATCTGACTACCGGAGGTTCTTCGTTATTATCGTCACTGCCTTCAGTTTCTTCCGAGCCATTACCAATATTTTGTTCAATAGTATTAGCCTCGGCGTTTCCCGGAGTAATTATTTTCTCAGCCGGAATATACTTCTTCAGCATATCCTCGAGACGTTTTCCGTTAACCGGTTTTTCCAGATAATCATCAAAACCGGCCTTAATAAACATGTCTCTTACTCCGCTGACAACATTAGCTGTAAGGACTATGCAAACGCTGTAATAATTTATTCCATCAGCATCGTATTTGATATGCTTCAGGAGCTCTACACCATCCATCTTGGGCATACGGTGGTCTATCAGCAAAATGTCATATTTCGTTTTGCTAAGGAGATCCAGAGCCGTCTTTCCACTAAGGGCAGTATCCACTGTCATCCTTGTACGTTCCAGAAGCCCTGTAACAACCTTAAGATTCAGTTCATTATCATCAACTGCCAGGATTTTTACATTGGGAGCAATAAAGCTTGGACTGTAATTGCCCTGTCCGGTAGCAACTTCCTCATCAATTTTGTCATATGCCCCTATCTTCTCCCAGTTGGCTACCTTCTGTCTTACTACAAAGGAAAACTCACTACCTACGCCATACGAACTCTTAATTTCAAGCTTGCTGTCCATTCCATCAAGAATCTGTTTGACAATGCTCAAACCAAGCCCTATTCCCTCAAGAGATCTTCTATTGCCTTCTTCAATTTTCTCCAATGTACTAAACAGTTTATCAAGCTCCTCAGGTTTCATTCCAATGCCTGAGTCCTTGACGTGAATTTTCAAATCGATGCAATCATTTTCAACCTTTGTAAAGTCTATATTCAGCTCCACAAAGCCTGCCATGGTGTACTTCACACCGTTTGTAAGAAGGTTGATCAGAACCTGCTTCAGCCTTGATTCATCGCCGATAAGCCCATCGGGAATATTCGGATTAACTATTGGATTATAGAAAAGTCCCTTGCTCTCTGCACGTTCTGTAATCATCATATTGACATCGTGAATCATGCTCGATAAATGATAGGACTCTTTTTTTATCTTTAACTTGCCCTCTTCCATCCTGGAAAAATCAAGAATATCATTCACAAGGAACAGAAGCGCATTGGCAGAACTGTTTATATTGAATGCGTACTGCTTGATTTTTTTGTCGTTCGTCTCTCTCTGCACAAGTTCCCCCATACCCATAATTGAATTTATGGGGGTTCTGATCTCATGGGACATATTTGCAAGAAACAGAGTTTTAGCCCTGGAAGCTTCCTCTGCGATCTTGTAGGCTTTTCTGAGTCTGAAGTACATAATGGCTCCAACCACGACAACTATAAAGAATAATCCCAGAATAACTCTGTACGCGTACAGATAATCCAAAAGATCATATTTGTATAGCCTTCTTGTCGTGTAATCAAGAATAATAGCCTGCTTTTCACTATCTGAAATCGTTGCTATTTCCTTGTTCAGCTTCTCAATAATCTTACGGCTATTTGAAGTATCAGGCGCGCCTGCATAAACTCCCATGGAAATGACTTCCGTCGGATGAACCCTCAGATTCGAATAGAATGGCTTTTGAAGCAGGTAGCTCCATACATATGCATTATTCAAAAGTGCATCAACTTTTCCCGCCTTAAGCACGCTCACACATTCAGAAACATCTTCGTATAAAGTTATATCCATTCCCGGTACAGTCTGTTTGAGTGTCTCCGCAATACCTGCCTGAGATTTAAGCATACCTACTCTTAACTTGTTAAATGCAGGAAGTTCCGGATTACTCACAGTAACAAGTGTCATCGGCGTCTCTACCAAGGCATCCGTTATGACACTTTGCAGACCACCCTCGCTTGAAATAGCACTTCCAAGCGGCATGACAAGGTCATACTTATCATTATCGAGGGCCGCCTTAATATTTCCTTCCTGCATTGCCCTAAACTGTACTTCATAGCCGGCTGCATCTCCTGCTTTACGCAGAAGATCAGCCCCTATACCGACAATTTCGTTTGTCCGATGATCAACATAATACATAGGGCAGCGGTCAGCCGGAACACCCACGATAAGTGGTTTCTTTGAAGCTGCCGCTACGCTGTTTGAAGACATAGCAGTGCTAATAAGCACCATAAAGGTGCATAGCAAAACTATGAAGATTTGACTTGATCTCCGTATATTTTTCAAGACGTTCACCTTCCTTGTAAAGGAGTCGTTCCGACACTGAGGGCAAAATATCTATAAATATATGGTACATCAAATCAATTGGTGATTATATTAAATAACGATAAAGAATTTATGTATAAATACTATAAAAAAATTATTTTATCTCCATTGTAGCCCGCAATAAGACCTGCAAGTACCGAAAGCTGTTTTAGATATCCCTTTACGCTTGTGATACTAAAAATGTGCACATTATTGTTGAAAGTGTCTTGTGATTTTTGGGGTGAGGGGAACCAGTACCAATATATGGGCTATTTGTAGCTTTTCTTGGTATGGGATTACTTCGATATCACCAAGATATTATTAAAATCGCCTTTATCTTGGTCCATAGTATTCAGAATAATACCAAGATATTTCTAAAACCGGTTATATCTTGGTTCAGATTTGCAAAAATAATACCAATATATAACTGAAATCAGCTTTATCTTGGTTTATTGTCTGTAGAATACTACCAATATATAGCAAAAGCAGGCTGCATCTTGGCAATTATCTCATAATTAGTGCCTATATCCATATATTAAAATACATCAGATAACACATTTTCCCTTACAGAAAGCAGCCTTAAGCTCAAGTGTGTTCTTATCAACAAGAAGAAAATCCGCATATTTTCCGGGAGTTATGCTGCCAAGCTTGTCATCAGCATGAACTGATTTTGCGGGATTGATGGTAGCGCACTGCACTGCTGTCTCCAGAGGAATACCTATATCCTTAACAAGAGTGATCATGCAGTCATAGAGATTAGTTACGCTGGCCGCGATTGTGCCATCTGAAAGTAGTGCACACTTGCCCTTTACATGTACCTCATGTCCTCCAAGCTCATAGGTTCCGTCCGGAAGTCCGGTTGCACGCATGCTGTCGCTTATAAGAACAATTCTGTCCTTATCAATAAGTCTGAAGGTGTTTCGATCCACGCTGTGATGATGATGAACTCCATCTGTTATGAGTTCTACCATACACGCTGGATCATCCGCTGCAGCTCCTACAACTCCCGGAGCCCTGTGGAGAAATGGACTCATGGCATTATAGAGATGAGTTACATGATGAGCTCCAAGCTTCATCGCCTCCATAGCAGTGTCATAGTCACAGTCCGTATGGGCTATGGAGATTGTCACCTCCCCAGCGAGTTCTCTTATGAAATCCATGGCTCCCTCGGTTTCGGGAGCGATATCAATCAGTGTTATTTTTCCGCCGCTTCTTTTTATCATTTCTCTGGCAAAATCCACATCAGGAGCGATAATATCCGACAGTTCCTGAGAACCTTTCTTTTCAGGAGAAATGAAGGGACCTTCCATGTTTATTCCGATAAAATGCGCCATATTTTGAAGTGATTTTTTCGTGACAGACTCTTCGGAATTGTCTTTCGAATCAGCTTGCAAAAAGAACTCCCGGGTAGCATCAGCTACCTTCAGGAGCTTCTCCTTTGAAACAGTCATGGTTGTCGGGCAGATGGCTGTAACTCCGCAGGACGCCTCGTAGGTCAGGAACTTTTCTATAGCCTGCAAACTTCCATCACAGAAGTCACTACCCATACAGCCATGGACATGTATATCCACAAGCCCGGGAATAACATAGCATCCGGACGCATCAACAACCTTATCATCAATAGAATCTGATGCTGCCACTGCAGCTACTCTATCCGCAAAGAATTCTCCATCCGTATAGATGTCTTTTTCCACAAATTTGAAATAATTATCAAAAACAAGTCCGCCGGTTACTCTCATAACGACTCCTTAATCGCTCCCAAATACAACATCCATAGTTGAGTTTTTGTGTTTTATTGGTTTTCTAAAAAATCCTCTCCTCCTATTTTATTCGGAAAAAGAGCAAAAGTAAAAAATTTAGTTTCAGTTATTGGTGTTTTTACTGATATATAAAATCTTTTTCAGGCGTATTTAATAGGATTTTTATGGCTAAAAAAAGACTTTGCAAAATATAATTGATTTATAAGTAACGTGGAAAAAGACTAGGCGTTAGGAGGATTTTTTATGGTTAAGATCAATAAGAAGCTTGCTACATTTACGGCTTTGGCAATAATGATGTCACTAGTAATGGCTCCGTCAGTCAGGGTTTTAGCCGCTAATCAAATGACAGGTACTGTAAAAACATCCGCATCTGAGCCAGCTGCAGGGACAGTAACAGAAGAAACCACTGTGGAAATCAGTCCTGAAGTGGACGCTATGACTCTAGATGAACTTGTTGCTTATACCGACGAATTGCTTAAATCAAGCTGTGATGATGATGAAAGCAGCGGCTACAATCTCAGAACCTATGATGACCGTATAGTTGTTGAGATGTGGTATACCGGAATGAACGACCTTGTAAAACTGGCTGCAATAGACGAAACGTACCAGCCCACCTGGGATTACATGGTTGAAGCAATGAGAGATATAAGTGAAACATTGTATGCTGCTTATAAAAAATATGATAGGCATGTATATGTAATTCTTCTCGATGAGACCGATCCCGAAGAACATCTTATAGCTTGCAAAAACGGAAAAGTGACCTATGATTTCTTGCATCCTGAAAGGTAAATAAACTGTTTTCTCTCTAAGTATTTATATAATAATGCAGGGTGTAGCGAAGGGTTCATTCCTTCCGTTACACCCTGATTTTTATAGTTTTTGGACTATACTAAGTTTACTCTTTTTTATCCAAGAGTGCTTTAAGCCTGGCAATCTCAGCATTCTTCTCTGCTATGGCTTTGTCTTTCTCTGCTAAAGCTTCGTTCTTCTCTGCCAAGGCTTCGTCCTTCTCAGATAGAAGAGCTTCATATTCGTGCTGCATTATCAATTTGTCTTGCTGTGTAAGCATATATTCTGCCCTCCATTCTTTGCTTTTCCTGGCAAACTTGACAGCATCATCCAGTTTTCTAACTAAGTTATTGTCGCTAAGTTCACCGGAAAGATAATCCAAAAATAATTTCATATTCTCTGAAACATCATCACTGCATCCTTTTGCACAAACAAATACTTTTGATGTCCCATCTTCCAAAATAATGTTTGTGTTTTCCTTTGCACGCGCCTGAAATGTGTAAATATGGTAGCCATACTCATCAAAGATGTTAAAGGGACATATAAATATCACATAACTATCTCTAAGCTGTGTGTAATCATACCCCTTTTCCAGATCTCTGTTATCGATAATGCTTTGATAAAATCTTGATCTGCGTGGCAAATCCTTATTATCGATCACTTGCATTTCAATATCATACATGCAAGAAAGATCATCTTCAAAATACACATCCAAGCGAACACCCTTGCCATCCGGGCTCGTTTCTATAGTATGCTCGCTGTCATTCTTAACTATGCTTCCAATTTTCCTGTTTAAAATAAGTTCAACCAATTCCTTACATAAATCAGGATAATACTGCATAATTTTGCAGAAAATAAAGTTATTTGTAATTGTTAAATGTTCATACTCTTCTAAATCTTTAATCAAATTTCTTCTCCTTATATTTTATTCGAAAAAAGGGCAAAAAGCCACTATATCCGAACGTTTATATATTTGATGTTTTTTTGAATAATTTGGCGACCCCACCAATGAATTAAGACTTGGATACGATATCACAATAATTTATTCGAGTCAACATTAAAGGGTGCAATGGAAGGTTCATTCCTTCCATTGCACCCTTTTTATAGTTTTGCATATTATTACTCATTTTTACATCACACCGGTCTGTCTTCATGCGCATATTTCTTGATGTTTTTATAGGCATTAACGTTTAAAACGCACATTATCACAACAAGCACAAGCATACCGGACAAGATAAACAATCCATCTTCTGATGCGCTGCATGAAATAGCTACGGTATCGTAGATACCATGAATAAGCATTGCAATAAGGACGCCTTTTGTCCTCATCTGCTTTGCTGCGCTTTCGTCGCCGCTAAGTTCGAGGCTCTTGGCCTGTCCGTAGTAATAACCCATGTAAATTCCGAAGATACAGTGGCCGGGAAAAGCTGCCCTCAGATACGCTGTTCCGGCATCGGAAGTAAAGAGATATAAAAGATTCTCAACAACCTCGAAGCCTATAGCTACGGTGGTCGAATAAACCACTCCGTCAAAGCGGTAGTTAAATGCAGGATGTTTCCAGGTCAGCTTCTTCAATACAGCATATTTACAAATTTCTTCCGAAAAAGCCGCAACCAGAAATGCTACCAGGACGCTGTTAATCAGAGATCCCTGAGGAGTTAATATATCCACAACATATTGAATTCCCGACTCAATTATAGTTACAACAATCGGAAGCGGAATAGCTCCGAATAGAAACAGCTTGATAAGAAGCGGTATCGGTTCAGGTTCGATGCTGTCCAGTTTGTATATAAAAAATATCAATATAATCCCCTGCGCACATGATAGAAGCATTGCCAGCGTCATGCTGCCGGCTCCCATGACAAGGGAAGTAAAAATCAGACTTAAAGTCAGGACGACTATCATAACCATAGGGAGCTTTCGAACATAGAATGTGTCCTTCTGTTCCGTTATGCTCGGATTTTGCACTGACGGACTTGAATTTTGCACATGTAGACTCGGGTTTTGCACCGACAAGTTCGAATTTTGCGTAGCAGCTCCGCAGTTGCCGCAAAACTTTTGTCCGGGTTGTATCTCACTTCCACAATTAGTACAGTACACGTCTGACTCCTCTCCCCTAAAGAACTATTTTTTATCGGTCATGGTGCAGTTTATCAGCTTCAGTTTCTCATTTCTGCGCAAATGTTTAATATGCCACTCTCTGCTCATGGCTTCTTCTTTTGTGTCAAAAGTCTCATAATACACGAGCTTCACCGGAAGTCTGGGTTTTGTATATTTTGCGCCTTTTCCGGCATTATGATCGGCGATTCGCTTTTCCAGATCATTAGTCCAGCCGCAGTATAAAGACCCATCAGCGCATTCGACCAAGTAAGTGTAGTTCATCAGATTATCCCTGCCCGCTCCATAGTATTTTTCCAGATATATGCTGCCTTTTATATAAGCGACAGTTCCGCATCAGCTCTCACCTGCCCTCCAAACATAGAGGAATAGTACCCCGGCTTTAATGGCGTAACCTCCGCTCTTGATTTCAGTTCATAGATTTTGCCCGTTCTGATGGATTCATCAAGTCCAAGCAAAACCTCCATACAGTGATAACCATATTCCTTGCTAAGTCTGTTCTTTCTTCCCTGTCTGATGGCATAAGCAAGCTCAGCAACGCCCACTCCGCGGTGACCGTAGCCGTCAAAAGGCATAGGCTCTCCAACCATATTTTTACCATCAAAGCCATGAGTGAAGGGCATTTTTATCGGCTCGTTTTCAGGGAGTGATATGATAACCTCACCGTCAAACTTATTGGGATCACCTATTTCCATGTTGCCCCTCGTTCCGAATAATTCGAATCTGGTCTTCTCTCCGCCAACATTATTTCCGTTAAAATGAAGTGATACAAGCACGCCGTTCTCAAATTCCAGCGCTCCGCAAAGTACATTTGTTCCGGGGATCTGCCAGGAATCCGGATTACCTTTGACATATAAGAGCTGCTTATCATGCATCAGGGCCGGTGCTCCGAAGCCTGTAACTCTTTTCACACTTCCAAGGAGTGCAATAAGCGCACCAACATAGTATATTCCTGCATCATAAGGAATAGCACCGCCTTCCTGCTGCAAAAATCTGAAAAGCTCAGACATCAGGCATTGGTCACGGTTGACACTGACAAATCCGCTTGTTATCTCTCCTATGATCCCGGAGTCAAGATAGTTTCTGGCGGTCTGAATTCCGGCACCTAAAACCGTATCAGGCGCTACCGCTATCATCAGATTTTTTTCTTCTGATATTTTTATAAGTTCCTCAGCTTCCTCGAGGCTTGTGGTAAACATCTTCTCAGTGTAGACATGCTTCCCTGCTTCAAGCATCTGCTTTACTATCTCATAGTGAACATCAGCAGGTGTCAGATTCACAACAAGCTCAATGTCGTCAGATGCAGCAACCTCATCTATAGTCATAACTCTGGCTATACCGAATTTCTCAGCCTTGGCTTTTGCGCCATTCATCGAGCGATTTGCTATTGCCACAAGATCGATGATGTCAAACATCTCCTTCAGATTGCGGATATAAATATCGCTAATCATCCCACAACCGATAATTGCGGTTTTTACTTTTTTATATTTTTGTCCTGAACCCATTCCGTTCTCTCCTTCTCACATGATGGCATTGTATGATAACGAATGTATTTCTTTGCTGTTTTTAATTTAGGGTTCCTGACAAGCAAACCCTTTTTCGTGCCTGAAAAGGAGTTCTTTCCAAAAGAATTCTTTTTCAAAATTTGACGCCGGCTGCTTATTCATATACGGACTCCTCTCTTATTGCGAGAATCGTTTCAGCATAAGAATATTATATCGCAAACTTCCGGCATCAAAAAGAAAATGTAAGTTTTCCTCAGTGTGATAATTCTGTGATGTTCACACTGATATGATTAACTCAACAAAAGGAAAACAGCTAATGAGTTTCACATAGAAGGAGGTAATCACCATGACAATGATTATTAACATTCTTAACTTATTCGGAATTCACATTAAGAGATACATCACCTGCCCTTGCGGAAGATAATAGAACATTTAAATTATAAAGGAGAATTTACCATGGATTATATTATTGAGATGATCGAATCAAAAATCGGATGTATTGCAAAAACCGTTACTACTGACAGCTTTGGATATATGCAGGAATCTGACTATCAAAAGATTGAATCGGAACTTATCAGTTTTGCTGATAGCATAGCAATAGCATAAAAAATGGGGAATCAGCTGCACTGATAATCCCCATTTTCGTCTACTATAAGCTCCAGATCGGCCTTCATGGTCTTTAAAAGGCACAGACGGACATTAGCCATGTCGCTAAAGTCCACAAATTTTTCTGCTGCTTCAAGTGTATTGCCGCTCTTAACCTTTCTGTCCACAAGTCTGTCACGCAGCATATTTTCATCTGCGGCGATAGAGATAGTGTAATCGGCATAAGTCTTAATCTCGCGCCAGCCATCCTCATCAAGCAGAAGATAGTTCCCCTCGAGAAGTACGATGTTTTTCTCTACTGTAATCGCATTATCAGTCGGATTGTGAAGGTGCCTGTCATAAGTGGGCCAGCCTACTTTTTCCTTGCTGACGACATCCTTTATACGCGCTGTAAGTAGGTCCAAATCAAAGGTTATCGGTGCTCCTTTGATATCGACCATGCGAATTTCCTTACCGTCACGAATTGTGTTATGTGTAAGGAGATAATCCTGGTATCTGTGAAAACCATCCATTCCGATTGCCTGAATATCGGTATATTCCTCATACTTCTCAGACAGGCTCTGCAAAAAGCTGCATAATGTGCTCTTACCGGCTCCGGGAGGCGCTGCCAGAAGGACAAGGATTCTCCTGTCCTTTTCTTTTTGCAATATAGTCAGTTCTGACAATAAAGGAATGAATATTTTGCGCAAGGATTCTTCACTGTAGCTTGCGTGCACGTCTATTCCGTTTATGTTTACGTTGTAATTCATAAAATTTCCCTCATCCGGCACTTCGTGCCACCTTCCCCCGTAGGGGGAAGGCTTTATTTGAAATCAAAGGCTTTATGTGCGGACCGAAAACTCCCCACTCTTTACTGTGAGTGTGAGTTTGCCGCCGTTCTTTAATTTGCCGAAAAGAATCTCATCTACGAAAAGTGGCTTGATATCGTTTCGTATTACGCGGTCAACTTCCCTTGCTCCGAATTCCTGGCTGATTCCTCGCTTTATCACCAGATCCTTGGCCTTTTTATCTGCAGAAAATACTATCTTTTTCACGGAAAGCTGATCCTTTAATTCGGATAATTTCTTGTCTACCACGAGACTTGCCATATCCTCATCCATGCTGTTAAATACAACAACTTTACTCAGGCGGTTTCTGAACTCAGGCTGGAAGACGCGTTTAACCTCCTCCATCAGTACGCTGTTGTCGTGGCCCTCGCTGACAAAGCCTATGCCGCTTTTGCCAAGCTTGTTAGCCCCTGCATTTGAGGTCATAATAACGACGACATTCCTGAAGTCGGCTTTTCGTCCCTGGTTATCGGTCAGCGTCGCATAGTCCATGACCTGAAGCAGGACATTATAGATATCGGGATGAGCCTTTTCAATTTCATCGAGCAAAAGAACGGCAGAAGGACTCTTCCTTATGGCCTCTGTGAGTATTCCGCCCTCTTCGTAGCCAACATAGCCTGCCGGTGATCCGATTAGTTTTGCAACCGCATGCTTCTCGCCGTATTCACTCATATCGAAACGAATGAGTTTTACACCAAGCTCATCCGCAAGCCTTTTTGCAATCTCTGTTTTTCCGACACCGGTAGGTCCCACAAACAAAAGACTTGCAAGCGGTTTGTTCTCCTCCGATAGACCCGCCTTAGAGAATTTTACGGCATTTACAACCTGTGATACAGCCTCATCCTGACCGAAAATCTTGCCCTTAAGTCTATTCTCAAGAGTTGCAAGCCCTGTAACATCATCTGTCTCAACAGTCTCAATAGGCACCCTGCATATTTTGGTGAGAATCTCGTTAATTACTTCCTTATCAACAATCTGCTTCTTAGCCTTTAACGGATGAAGCTTTCTGAAGGATCCTGCCTCATCGATAATGTCAATCGCTTTGTCCGGAAGATATCTTTCATTTATGTATTTTGCACTCATTTTCACAGCATAAGGAAGAACTTCATCCTCATATATTACGCCGTGATAGTTCTCATACTTATCCTTTAGTCCCTCAAGTATTCGGATGCTCTCCTCCTCTGAGGGTTCCTTTATCTCCACATTTTGAAAACGGCGGACCAGGCTCTTGTTCTTCTCGAAATACTTCTTGTATTCTTCAAAGGTTGTCGCCCCGATGAATCTGATATGTCCATCTGCAAGATAGGGCTTAAGCATGTTCGATGCATCAAAAGAGCCTTCTCCAACTGCGCCGGCACCTGAAAGATTATGTATCTCATCGATATAAATAATTGGCTTTTCTTCTTTTCCTATCTCTGACAATACCTTCTTGAAGCGCTTCTCAAAATCACCTCTGTACTGTGTTCCGGCGAGCATACCTCCGAGATCCAATGCAAAAACTCTGGCACCTTTTATTGCATCCGGCACTTCGTTTTTCCTAAGGAGCTCCACAAGTCCATAGGTTATTGCTGTCTTACCGACTCCGGGTTCCCCGATGTGAAGCGGGTTGTTCTTGTCCTTGCGGCACAGAATCTGGATGGTTCTCTCAAGTTCTTCCTTCCTACCGATAAGGGGATTCACATCCTCCAAAGTATCATTAAGGCAGGGGGCAAATATTTTGAGATTGCCCGTATCCTCCTCGCGCTCGGGACCGCCTGTAGAGGCACTGCCGCCATAGTCTACGTTCTCATCTTCAATATATGAAAGTTCCTCAAGAAGTTCAGCTTCCGTAAGCCCATCCTGCTCCATGTAATATACTGCATAGCTGTTATCAAGATTCCAGATTGCATGGATAAGATGCCTTATATGGACCTCGGAGCAGCCGCTTGAATAGGCGCTCTGTCCCGCAAAATTAATCATATGCTGTGTGGAAAGAGAGAGCACAGGTTCTTTTCCTTTTACCTTCTCAATGTATTTTGCCGCATAATTCATAAGGTTCTTCGAAAGAGCCTGAATATCACCGCCGCACTCCTCATAAGCCTCGCGAAATGCCTCATCATCAAGCATCATAAGGAGCACCAGCTCCGGTGTCACATATTCATATTGGTTACTACTTGCATACTCCACCGCATTTTGAAGTGCAAGCATAGCTTCTGCAGATAGATTCATATTATGCCTCCTCCACGCTCATGCGAAACGGAAAGCCCTCCTGTTTCGCCCGCATCAGGGCTGCGTTCACCTTGGTTGATGCGATGTCGTAAGGATATTTTCCAACAACTGCCTGTCCCTTTTTATGGACACCAAGCATAATGGACTGAGCTGTGACCTCGTCCTTATGAAATATATCGATTAGAATCTCCACCACGAATTCCATAGTGGTGAAATCGTCGTTGTACATGACCACGTTGAACTGACGCGGCTCCTTAACTTTATCCTTTGTACGCTCCTTTGTCTGTCCCTGAACTGCCATAATAATCACCGCCTTTTCTTTTTTTGCTGTCTTCCTGTGATCATTATCAATAGACTCTCCGGAATGAAATGCTGAAAAGCAATAGCAAGCTTCATCCCAAGAGTCGGAATTATTACTGTCTGCCTCTTCTTCATACCCGTAAGGCATTCTTTTACGCATTGTTTAGCGGATATACCTTTAAGAGCAAACATCACATCCGACTTACTGTTAAACTCAGTATCCACCGGTCCCGGGCAGAGGCAGCAAACATAAACGCCGCTTCCCTGTTCTTTAAGCTCTCTCGCAACAGCTTTGGTAAGCGAAACAACATACGCTTTGGATGCGTAGTAGGTCGCCATGTAAGGGCCTGCCGGAAGAAGGCCTGCCGATGAAGCTACGTTCAGGATTGTCCCCGTTCCCTGCGCTTTCATTTTGCGAAGCACACCCTTGAAAAGAATATGCATGGCAATATCGTTGACCTTTATCATTGATATTTCCTTTTCAAGATCAGTTTCAAGAAAAGATCCCGCTGTCCCGAAACCCGCATTATTTATGAAAACATCGATATGTTCTTCGGAAATACTCTCCAAGAGTTTTTTACACTGACTCTCATCAGATAGATCCGTTGTTATAACTTTGCAGTTTTCACCGATTTTTGTACGCATGGCTTCAAGGCGATCCGTGCGCCTTCCCGTGAGGATTAGCCTATATCCTATTTTCGCATACACTCTGGCAAATTCCTGCCCTATTCCGGATGTCGCTCCTGTAATAAAAACTGTTTTCACTTTACTCTCCTCATAAGACAATATCTTTATCAAGCTTTGAAAGGTTCTTTTTATGAATCAGCATGAGCAGTGCCTCCTTCGCCTTTAGCGGAACATCAGGATCCACATACTCATTGACAACACCGTCTTTTATTGCAACCACGTTTATACCATATTTTTTTCTGAGGTTAAGCTCTTTTAATGACTTACCCACCCACTTTTCCTTGGGCAGCATCTCTATCAGACATATATCATCACTTACTTCAAAATACTCAAGGAAGTTGCTGGAAATAAGCCCTCTTGCCGTTCTTATACCGCTCTCCTCTTCGGGATAGATAACCTCATCTGCTCCGATTTTGGATAAAACAGATCCCATTCTCTCGTTACTTGATTTGGCAACAACCCACTTAACTCCGCACTCCTTGGATATCATCGTGCACATTATGCTCGCTTCAAGACTCATACCCATGGCAACCACAGCGCAGTCGATGTTGGATATGCCAAGCGCCTTTATGGCAGCGGGATCCGTAAGATCAGCCTCAATAGCTGTTGTCGCCTTGGCGGAATAGGAATCGATGATGTCCTCGTCGTTATCTACTACCATAACATCCGCACCGCTCTCTATAAGCTTATCGGCCACTGCCTGGCCGAATTTTCCAAGACCAAATACCACAAAAGAATTATACTTCATCAGTCCACTCTCCTTTTATCCTACTATAAAGTGTCCGTTTGAAAATCTGATATCATTTTTATCCGAACGCTTAGTGCTGAAAAACAGTGCCATGGAAATAGGTCCTATTCTTCCTGCATACATTCCGATCATTACCACTATCATTCCCGGCACATTAAGACTCGCCGTGAGCGACCTGGAAAGACCTACGGTTCCTGTTGCACTGAATATCTCATACGCTGCGGAAAGCGCCGGCGCATCACATACCTGCATAAGTGCGATCATCAGTGCCATTGTCAGCATAAGGTTTGACATTACGATGGCACTTGCCTTGTTGATCAGCTTTTCCGAGACAGCTCTGCTGAACACAACGGGCTCTGTCCTGTTCCTGATAAATGAAAAGACATTGAGGAGAACCACAAAGATTGTAACCGTCTTTATTCCTCCCGCTGTGCCCACCGGAGATCCTCCGATGAACATGTACATGCATCCCACGATACAGGTCGAAGGTGTCAGCGACTCCTGGGGAACAGTTGCAAAACCAGCTGTTCTGAAGGTCACCGATTGGAAAAAGCTTGCAAGGATTTTGTTTCCCACTGTCATTTTTCCTATTGTATCAGGGTTATCCCACTCAAAAAGCATAACCAGAAGGGTTCCGGATATCAGTAAAAACAACGTCAGGTTGATTACAAGCTTGGAATGTTCGCCAAGCCTTTTCCAGAAGATTCTGATATTGTATCTGTGCTTTACCGATCTTTTCAGGTTTTCAATAAAATCGAACCATACGACATATCCGACGCCGCCAAGAACAATCAGTGTGATTGTGATCAGGTTCACCGGGATATTGGTCTGATAATCAATAAGAGAATTGGCCCCCATCACATCCATTCCGGCATTGCAAAAAGCCGAAACTGCGTTAAAGACAGACACCCATATTCCTTTGAAAAAACCGAACTTTGGAATAAAGACAAATGAATAAAGAACAGCTCCGATGCCCTCAACTACGAAGGTGTCCTTGATAACTCTTATGAGGAATTTGATCAGTCCGTGAATAGAATCAAGATTGTAATAGTCCTGTATCAGAAGTCTGGTGCTTAAGGAAAACTTCTTTTTCATAAGCATCATTATCGCGGAGTACAACGTAATTACGCCAAATCCGCCTATTTGAATTAATATCAGGATTATCAGTTGTCCAAGAAATGACCAGTGAGAAAAGGTGTCGACCACCACAAGACCGGTAACGCATATTGAAGTGGTTGCCGTAAACAGAGCGGTGATAAAGTCAGTGTGCTCGCCTCTTGCCGTTGCTGCCGGAATCATCAGAAGAAATGAACCAACCACTATTGCCAGCAAAAAGCCAAGCACAATTATCTGTGTTGATGTTAATCTGCTTTTTTCTATCTTTGTTTCACTAAAAACTCGCAATCGGTGTACCTCTGTAAGCGATAGTTTACTTGTAACCTAAGGTTTAAATAACCCCAAGCGTTTTTAATACAAAGAGCCAAAACGTAAGGGAAAAAGAACAGCCAAAGGTAGTTATCATTATTATACTACTGCTGAGCGTCCCTTCATGTCCCATGTTCTTCGCCATGATATAACAGCTGACTGTAGTGGCTGAACCTAGCATCACAAGAATCGCCACCAGCTGCTCTCCCACAAAGCCAAGACGAATTGCGACAGGCATGAATATCATAACCAGTAAAAACAGCTTGATGAAGCTTGCTACCAGTGCGGGTTTCACGTTCTGCAAGGCTTTTCTGTAATCGAAGGTCGCACCCATCGACATGAGTCCGAGCGGTGTCGCAAGTGCGCCGACGTCACTTACTACGGTGTCCATGATTTTGGGAACGGGCAGCTTACAAACAGACCATATAAGTCCCGTAAGTATTCCAAGGATGATGGGATTTTTTATAATCCCAAGTACAGTTTTCTTTAAAAGTATGTTATTACCAGCTGACGAGTGTTCCGCGTTTTTACCGTCAGTCGATACATTCTCGTCCTCCGGAGCTGTCACTGTCAGTATAATAACTGCAAAGATGTTATATAATGGCACACTTCCAAGGATCATCAGAGGTGCCATTCCGCTACTGGATTCGCCGTAAATGCTGTGAATAAACGCAATACCCAGAAGCGCTGCGCTGCTTCGATAAGCGCCCTGTAAAAACTCGCCTCGTCTGGAGGGCGTTTTTACAAATATTCGTGACAACAAGCTTATAAAAAGTATGCTGACTATTGTGGTGACAAAACAAAAGAGTACAAAGCCCGGGTTCCAGGTCCCTATAAAGTCCTGCTTTGCCAGATCCGAAAAGAGCAGAACCGGCAGTGCAACTTTAAATACAAATTTGTTCATAAACGCCGCAGCGTTATCATCTATTATTCCAAGTCTCCTGAACACATTTCCGAGTGTCATAAGGAAGAAAATCGGAAGTGTTGCATTTAAACTAAAAACCAAATTTTGCATATCTTACACTACCACCTCTTAAGCAGGTCTTTCTTCTTAAGTCCGTTTCTTTTGGCTGATCTTGGCCAGCCTGAGTTCCCTGCAATCTGATACAGCACGCGCGGAAACTTATATGCATCCGCATAGATATTCTCTATAGAAGTGCCTTCATTTACAGCCTGTCCAAGCTTTTTAAGTGAAAGCGCGACATTTCTGGCAGGTCCCTTTGTGGGATCAGGCATGCGCATCATCTGTCCCATCATCTCTCCTGCACCTATTGCAACTCCTCCGCAATATTCATATCCGCATGTTTCAGCCCACTCTTCCATCATGCCAAGGAGGTTGCATATCTGTCTGCTTTCGTAGAATCCCATGTTAGCTACGACATATATCTTCTTTTTGTCTCTGTTTACGTTCGCCTCCAGTTTTTCCAAGAGTCTCAAAACAGTAGAGGGAATCCCGTCGACATAGAGTGGCATTCCGAAGACAATCCTTTTATATGAAGTAACAAGCTCTGCAAGTTCATCGTACTTATTTAAGTAGGTCAAAAGATTGATGCTTTCTGTCTCGCATTCTATGCTGCCGCTTAAGTATTTCAGGAATTTCAGAGAATTTGCATCATCGCCCCTTGAGCTGCAGTTGATCAGTAGAATATTTTGAGATTCTGATACCGTCTCTAAAGAGCTGGTATTCTCTTTGCTTTCAGCTGCGTTATCCGAAAATGTATTATCGGATTCTTCGATGTTTTCAAACTTAAGTGCCTTGATATCTCCGTGAAAATTTCTGCACACCGCTTCCACATACTTTTTTGCATGCTCTTTTTGTGTGTCAGTAAAAGCTTTCCCTCTGAAAATAAAAGTGATTTCCTGCTTTTCGGGATATCTTTTTTCATGGTGCATCTCCCCGTTAAACACTTTCATATATGGAAGCACCAGGCCTATGCTGCGGTCGAATACATTTTTCACAAAGCTGCTAAAGCCGCCGTAGGTATATCTGCTCATAACTACGACTTCACCCGCCTTGTGGAACAATACTCCCATGCGGTCATAGCCGTCCTTAATCATGCATACGCCGGGAGTCTTGGTCCAGCATCCAAAACAGCCCACACAGGGCTTAATACTACCGTTATCCGATATTATCTCCCAGTCCTTGTAATCGTCTTCGATTCTATTCCATTCCTCGTCATTAAGATCATGTATTAAGAGCCTCATAGAAATCTCCCCATTTTCAAAAAACTCTTTTTCACACGTTTCCAATCAGACCATTAATTCCTAACATTCTGTCAGTCCGAAATCTCCTCTTCCAAAACACCGCATACCACAAATCTGTGAGTGTCCTTACTGTCCGTGCATGTGGATAATGTAATGACTTTACTTGTACTCTTAACCGGAATCTCCGAATCCATGTAGGACTTAAGTCTTACAGGTTCTGCGTCCGCAACAAACTCATCCGAAGCAGCCCCAACATAATCGTAAATCACATAATCCTTAGGCACATCCATGTAGCAGAATATCAGATATTTAAGTATCTTCTCCGCAGTAATAACATAGATGTACTTGTGATCATCATAGAAGCCTTTTTCAAATCTGTAGTCGCGAAGGCTTCCGAACATGGAACGATCCTTCATGTTATGTCCGTAAATAATCGAATTTGAATCGGTAAAATCGGATTTGGATCTGCTGTCTAAGAAAATCGCTCCCGTATCTGAAGTCTCTCCGTCGGAATTGCTTATCAGATATTTTTCATTATCCTCAGCCTGCATTATAGGGTAACTGATCTGGGTTCCGTCTACGACAAGCCATCCTACAACATCAGGATTTTCTTTTATGTAGGCAGTGAGGTCAATCTGAGGAAAATCGGAATTTTCTGATGCAGGTTGGTCGGACTCTGTAACATAGGATTTCGGCTCATCAGTCTCGGGAGTATCTGCTACAGGCTGCACTTCCGAAGTCTCACTCTCGTTACTTTCTTCTAATGATTCTTCAATCATATCTTCCTGAGCTACATCTGAAGCTGTTGTACCTTCTTCCTGTGTTTCCTCCGATGTCACAACTTCTTCTGCATTTTCCTGAACAGTGGTTGTGCTCTTCTGAGGCGCTGATGCATGCCATACGTAAAGAAGCGCCAACGCTGCAATTATTGCTATTGAAATTAATACGCCTTTTTTCTTGAAAACAAGACCTAGAAGCTCACAAATCTTCTCAGGTATAAAAAACAGGATGCTCAAAAAAACGATGAGTCCCAGCGTAAAATATGTCACGCGCTTTGCACTGCTTTTATGCTTTTTATTATATTCACCGGCATTCTGTACCAGTTTTGTAAATAATTTTTTCTTAAAACTGCTCACTGTAAAATCATTCCCAACTTCTTAATAAAACTAAACGTACAGCAATAATAGTACCATATAAAGAAGAAGGCTGCCACACCTGTACGAGTGTGACAGCGTTCCTTCCAAAGTGGTTATTTTACCGTTGCATTTGTCTGTTTCTTAATCTTCTTTATAATCTTATCCTTGCCTTTTCCTTTTTTGCCTTTTACTGTGATAACCGCTCCGTCGCTTATCTTCTTGAAGGCATTTTTTCCTACCTTCAGAGACTTATTTGGAGCTATTTTAACCTTCTTAAGCTTATTACACCTGAAGAATGCCATGGTACCGATTTTCTTCACATTTGAGCCGATAGATACACGCTTTAGTTGTTTATTACCCTTACCGGCTTTTGCGGAGATTTCGGTTACAGGATAGGAAACACCGTTAACAATGATCTTGTTGATTGAAACACTCTTCACCTTGCCAATCCTCTTAGCTATAGCATTACCGTCGGTTCCGATATAATATGTGACACCTCTTATGTCTACAATCATCGGAAGAGCTGAGTTACCGCCGGCGGCTCCGCCTCCTGCTCCATTACCGGTGCCCTCAGCTACTGTGCCCTGTCCGGTTCCGGATCCGTTGCCGTTTCCGGCTCCATTTCCATTGCCGCTTCCACCTCCGTTACCACCTGTATTCAGGACGTTACTGTCGTCATCGATATCCTCACCGAATTCGTCGTTTTCTCCATTCTCACCGATACCGGGCTCATTTCCTTCACCATTTTCGCCTTGAATTGTGTCGGCTCCGGTACCGCCTTCATTTCCTGTGCTACCAGGATTCTCACCCTGAGGATTTTCACCTCCGTCACCATTACCATCATCTTCCGAATTACTCTTGGGAGTTGCCTCAGCCTCTTTAGCTTTCTCTTCGGCCTTCTTCTCCTCTTCTAATCTCTTTGCTTCCTCTTCTGCAGCTATCCGAGCCTCTTCCTCAGCTTTCTCAGCAGCCTCTTCTTCAGCAGTTTTGGCTTCTTTGTCCAGTTTATCTCTGGCTGCCTGTGCTGCATCCCTGGCCTTCTGAGCTGCTGTATTGGCCTTACTAGCCGCATCCTTAGCTGTCTTGGCTGCATCAAGAGCATCGCCCTTAGCTGTACTATCTTCGGTAGCACCTGCAGCAATAGTAGCTGCCTTCGACTTATCTGAAGCAGTTTTTGCTGCACTTTCTGCAACCCTCGCTGCCTCCTCAGCTGCTGCTATAGTATCCTCATTAGGATTATCTGAAACTGCTTTTGCTGCTTCCTCAGCAGCCTTAATCGCTGCATCCACCAAGCCTGCCGCGTTATTAGCTGCTTCCGCCGCATCCCTTGCTGCCTGTGCTGCTTTGTCAGAAAGACCCTTTTCTGCTGTATCTGCGTCACTTTCAGCTGATGATGCCGTATTTTTTGCTTTCTCTGCTGCTGCTTCTGCTGCTTCTGCTGCTTTTCTTGCCGCATCTGCAGCATCCTGAATGCTGCTTGCAATATCAGAGCTTACTCCGGCTTTAGCATTTTCTGCTGCAGTTGCAGCTTCTTTTGCTGCAGTAGCTGCTGCATAAGCTGTTTCTCCTGCAGTCTTAGCAGATTTTGCTGCTGCTTTTGCAGCACTAATTGCTGATGCTGACGGATTATTATTATTATTTACTTCCCAAACTGCTTCCTTTGCTCTTGCAGTAGCAGCTATTGCCCTTGCCGCTGCCGCTGCTGCATCTGCAGCTTTTGCTGCTGCTTTTGCTGCGCTTGCTGCTGCCCGCGCATCCTTAGCTGCAGCTGTTGTATCTTCTTTTACGGTAGCGGTATTTGCCGATGTCGCTGCTTTTTCTGCACTCTCTGCAGCTGCTTTTGCATCATCTGCTGAATAGTTTGCATCAGATGCTGCACCGGATGCTGTCTTTGCAGCATTTTCAGCATTTGCAAGTTTTGCTATAGATGGATCTGCGCCTGCCTCATCTGCTGCACTTTCTGCACTCTCAGCTGCTGCTATTGCAGCCTCTGCTGCTTTTATTGCAGCACCTGCCGCATTTCTGGCATTTCCTGCCTCAGTGCCTGCTGCTTCATCGAGATCAGCTCTGGCATTACTTGCAGCTTGTTCTGCTTTGTCTGCTTCTGTTTTAGCATTATCTGCTTCCTGTGCTGCCAGCGAAGCTGCGCTGCTTGCTTCTGATTTTGCCGTGCTATCACTGGTAGCCTCTGCTGCCTTTTCTGCTAATTCTGCAGCCTCTGTAGCGACTTCAGCTGCTGATCTGGCTGCCGCTGCTGCAGCTTCTGCTGCTTCTATAGCACCGGTTGTTCCCGAATCCTCTGCTGCTTCTGCCGCCTTTTTTGCTGCTTCTGCCGCCTCTTTTGCTGTATTTGCTGCTCCCTTTGCACCCTCTGCCGCACTAATAGCTGCCTCTTTTGCGTCATCTGCAAGCTTACTCCTTACATCACTTACTGCTTGTTCTGCATCTCCTGCTGCAGCTTCCGCTTTTTCTACAGTATCCTTCGCTGCAGCTGCCGCAGCCTCTGCATCTGTCTTAGCCTGACCTTCCGCACTTTTGGCTGCCTCTTCCGCAGCCTTCTGTGCTTCGGCCGCTGCTTTTGCTGCATCTCTTGCTGTCTGAGCAGCATTTTCAGCTGCTTTTATTGTCGCATCCGACTGGTTAGTTCTTGCTGCTTTTGCTGCCGCAGTTGCTGCATTAGCTGCAACCTCCGCAACCTCTGCCGCACTGTTTGCATTAGCTGCTGCCGTCTCGGCTGCCGTAGCATTTTCAGCTGCCTTTGCCGCTGCTTCGTCCAGTTTCTCCTGTGCAGTATTCGCTAAAGTTTCTGCCTCCTGTGCTGCTTTGCTTGCTTCACTGGCGGCATCCTTCGCATCCTGCGCAGCTTTATTTGCATTTGAAGCTTCATTACTACTTGCGGATTTTGCCGCTGCTTCCGCAGCCTCAGCAGCTGCTATAGAATTCTCTGCCGCAGTCTTAGCAACTTTCGCCTTTGCCTTGGCATCTGCTACTAAACCTGCCGTAGCTTTTTCTCCATTTTCTCCAAGTGCTTCCTTTGCACTATTAACCGCTTCTTTTGCTGCATTTGCCGCATCTATTGCTGTATTAGCATTTTGAATCGCTGTCTCAGCCGCAGCATCAAGCTCTTCCTGAGCAGTCTTGGCTGCTTCATCAGCTTCCTTAGCCGCAGCCTTAGCTTTTTCTGCCGCATCTCGCGCTGCATCCGCTGCCTTCTGAGCTGCTGTTGCAAGTTCATCACTTACCCCGACCTTTGCCTTTTCTGCCGCACTTGCCGCATCCTCAGCAGTCTTTGCTGCGGACTCCGCTGCATCTGCAGCCTTCTGGGCCGCTGCTATTGTAGTGGTTGAGGCTGTACCTGAGACAGCTGTCTTTGCATTACCGGCTGCTGTTGTTGCTTTTTTTGCTGAAGCCGCTGCGGACTCCGCTTTTTTTGTTGCATCCTTTACAGCCTTATCAAGCTTTTCCTGTGCGGCATTGGCTGCATCCAAAGCATCATTAGCAGCCTTTTCCGTTTTAGCTGCCTGCTCTGTTGCTGCGGTGGCAGCATCTGTTGCCTTGGATTTAACCGTACTGTCGCTTGTTCCTGCTGCAAGATCTGTGGCTGTCTGCGCCGCATTCCTTGCTACAGTTGCAGCATCTGTAGCCTTCTGAGCTGCTTCCTTTGCCGCTGCTATAGTTTCAGCCGAAGGATTATTCTTTACTGTTTTTTTTGCATTTTTAGCATTCTTTTCTTCTGTTTTTGCCTCAGCGGTTGCGTCCTTAACAACCTGTATAATAACACTCGAATCAAGGTTCGGATTAACCGTATCCGCAAGCACAAACTCTACCTTAGTGATATTCACCTTCCTGTAGGGTGAATAATAATCATCAGTTCTGGTACCTGTATTGGACATTACGCCGAAGTAATATGCCGCTCCACCAGTTGGTTCCATGCTATAGACACTGCTTTCATCCATATCGTACTGAACAAACGAATGATCACCCGATGAATCGTATAGCATAAATGCAAGCTTAAGATTCGGATCCTGATTTTCAACATATACATTCAAAGCCTTTAGCTTACTTACATCTATTTCTCTGCCCAGTGCAAAAGCTGTCTCCTGCCAGTTTCTTACAAAAGTTAGTTTTCCATCTTCAATTATATTTTTTCCAACATCGTCCTGAGACCATCTGTTTATAAACTTTACTTTATTTCCATTATTTCCACTACTTTTGAGATTTTTATTTGTACAATCATAAGTAATCGTCGTAAGTTTCTGATTATCCGTAGCAGTTGAAGCTGATGAACCTGAAGAAGCACCGGATGATCCGCCTGAAGTCCCGCCTGATGCAGCCTTTTTATTAATCGTAATTGATTCTATAGACAGGGATGTAGAACCGGACATGACTGACATAAAACCTATGCAACGGAAATTCCCGCTATAGGACGGTGTTATAACTATATCCCCGTTTCCGTCACGGAATTGATTCCACACAACCTGACTATGCTCATTGGCATCAGTATTAGATACCTGAGACCAGGAATTATATAGTTTTATTGCAATCGCTTTACTCTGATTACTTAGCTTTACTGTAATATTCTCGATTTCTCCGGTATTAATCTGTTCATTAAAATCATAAACATACTCACCGTATTGTTCGGAGATGGTGAGATTCCTGGCACTTTTTATCTCATTCCTATCCCACTTATTAAAAACATCTATATTGTTTTTCTCGATTTTTCCTTCACCGGAAATATTGCCAATCGTCCATCTTATATTAAAAAAAATGACAAGTGACGCTGCTTTTGAATTTAGAGTGTTCGTACCTAACACTCCCAGTATCATCATGACAGAGAGCGCAATTGTAATTATCCTATAAACCTTCTTTAACATCGTTCATCTCTCCTTTATAAAGCATTGCGAAATCACGATTTTAGGCTCCTATTTCAAATATATTCTTTATAATGAGCGTTTTCAACGAATTAGGGCCTATATCTCACTCTTTTAATAAAGGTTTCAGAATTAGTTTATGAAGATAAACAAAAAGCCGTCCGGCCGCTTACAATTTGTCAATGTAAGAGCCGTCCGGCAAATATTTACAGAACAAAATTCTTCAGCATCGCTTTTCCATCCGGTGTCATTATGGATTCGGGATGGAACTGAACTCCGTAGATCGGATAATCCCTGTGCTTTACCGCCATAACCTCACCATCCGTGGTGCGTGCGGTAACTATTAGTTCCTGAGGTATTGTAGAATCATCCGCTGCCAGAGAATGGTATCTTGCTACAGGTGCTTCTTCCGGAAGTCCTTTGAAAATCGGACAATCAAGGTCAAATTTGACATCGGACTGTTTTCCGTGCATCAGCCTTTTGGCATAGGTTACCGTAGCTCCATATGTGGCGCAGATAGCCTGATGCCCCAGGCATACACCCAGGGTCGGGATTTTCTTTGCAATTGTTTTTGCCACCTCCATGCAAATACCGGCATCCTCAGGCCTTCCGGGGCCAGGGGAGAGGATTATCCTGTCGGGACTAAGAGCCTCAATTTCGGATATCGTCATCTCGTCGTTTCTTATGACTTTTATGTCCGGTTCTATCTCACCGATAAGCTGGTAAAGGTTATAGGAAAAGCTGTCGTAGTTATCTATTAATAAAATCATTATGTTGTCCTTTCTGCCCCTCATTCGTCAGCTTCGCTGACACCTTCCCCCAGTAGGGGGAAGGCTTTAGAGCTCGTCCTCTGTCTCCAGTGCCTTCATCACAGCCTTCGCCTTGTTCATGCACTCCTCGAATTCCTTCTCCGGAACGGAATCGGCTACTATTCCGGCGCCGCTTCTTACGAAGACTTTTCCGTTTTTCTTGTAGGCAATTCGGATTGCAATGCAGGTGTCCATGTTTCCGGTGAAATCAATATAACCGATAGCTCCGCCATAGATGCCTCTCTTGTTATTTTCAAGTTCACCGATTATCTGGCATGCTCTGATCTTGGGTGCCCCGGAAAGTGTTCCTGCGGGAAGCACGGAGGATATCGCATCAAGCGCATCCCTGTCATCTCTTATTTCTCCGCGGACTGTAGATCCTATGTGCATTACATGTGAATAGCGCTCTATCGAATGCAGCTTTTCAACCTCTACAGTTCCGAATTTACTGATTTTCCCTAGATCATTTCTTCCAAGATCCACAAGCATGTTGTGCTCAGCAAGCTCTTTTTCATCAGCAAGAAGTTCCTCTTCCAGCTCTTTGTCCTCCTTCACAGAAGCGCCTCTGGGTCTGGTTCCCGCAAGCGGGAAGGTGTGCAAAATGCCATCCTTCAATTTAACCAGCGTCTCGGGAGAAGCACCGGCAACCTCCACATCGGTTCCTGAAAAATAGAACATGTAAGGTGACGGGTTGATTGTTCGAAGGAGTCTGTAAGTATCAAAAAGGCTTCCTTCATACTGTGCACTAAATCTGTTGGAGAGCACTATCTGAAAAATATCGCCCTCAAATATGTGTCTCTTTGCCTTCTCCACCATCTCACAGTACTGTTCTTTATTGAAAAGAGGTGTCATCTCACTTAGGAGTCTGCCGCGAACTTCAGTCGCTTTTTCTCCTGTGGTAAGGAGCTTTATTATGTTCTCAAGATCAGCTATTGCTTTATCATAATTCGTCTGTAAAGCGGACGGATCAAGTTTCATGTTAGCTATAAGTACGATCTTCTGCTTAGTATTATCGAAGGCAATAACCTTGTCGAAGAGCATGAGATCTACGTCCATGAATCCCTCGGAATCCTCTACATTCATTCTGACTGTAGGCTCACTATAGCCCAGGAAGTCATAGGAAAAATAGCCCACCATTCCTCCCGCAAAGGGCGGAAGATCTGAAAATCTGGGGCTTTTGTAGTCCTTTAGGATTTTTCTAAGGCACTCAGAAGGATCTCCTGTTGCTGTCGTCTCATTTCCGTTTTCATCCGTGATGCCGATTTTCCCGTCGATGCAGGTTATCTTCATGGTCGGATCATAGCCAAGAAATGAGTATCTTCCCCAGGTCTCATTAGCCTGCGCAGACTCAAGCATATAGACATGCTTTGATGCTTTCTTGAGGATTCTCATAGCCTCTATGGGTGTTATAAAATCTGAAAGGATTTCACAGCTGACAGGAAGTACGTTGTATTTTCCGGTAGCGGCAAGCTTTTCAATTTCGGTAAAGTCAGGTGTAATTTTCATTTTATGTCCTCATCCGTCAGCTTCGCTGACACCTTCTCCTGAGGAGAAGGCATTATTTATTATGATGCCTTGTAGGCGCTCTTCATGTTCTTTACAAATTCTCCGACCTTGGCAGGTGCATCCTTGCCGTTCTGTTCGATGATGCGGACGATTGCGGATCCAACGATTGCACCGTCTGAAATTTCTGCCATATTTGATGCCTGCTCGGGAGTTGAGATTCCAAATCCGACTGCGCAGGGAACATCGGTGACCTTTCTTATCTGATCAACGAGGTCCTTAACGTTGGTTGTTATGGAGGTTCTGGTTCCTGTAACACCAAGACTTGATACGATGTAGATAAAGCCCTTGGCTTCCTTAGCAATCATCGCAATCCTGTCCTCAGATGTTGGAGCAACCATTGAAATAAAATCGACTCCATAGGTGCCGGCCGATTTGTCGAACTCGCTCTTTTCCTCAAAAGGGACATCGGGAAGTATCACTCCGTCCATTCCGATCTTTTGGCACTTTTCAAAAAATCTGTCCATTCCATAGGAGAAAATCACATTGGCGTAGGTCATGAAAACCATAGGCACCGTTATCTCACTGCGGATTTCTTCTACCATGGCAAAGATGTCATCGGTGGTTATGCCGTTTTTCAGTGCTCTTATGTTGGCTCCCTGAATTACCGGGCCCTCGGCTGTGGGATCTGAAAATGGAATGCCAAGTTCGATGAGGTCAGCGCCGTTTTTCTGAAGCTCTCTTAAGATGTTCTTGGTTGTATCAAGGTCGGGATCCCCGCAGGTCACAAATGGAATGAATGCTTTTTTATTATTGAAAGCCTCTGCTATTTTACTCATGGATGTCCTCCCCTCTGTATCTTGCGATAGCGGCGCAGTCCTTGTCGCCTCTTCCTGAAATGGTTATTACTATTATCTCGTCCTTGCTCATTGTCGGAGCAATCTTTATTGCGTGAGCCACAGCATGCGCTGACTCAATCGCAGGAATTATTCCCTCTGTCTTGGAGAGATACTCAAATGCGTTAACCGCTTCGTCATCAGTTACAGGCACATACTGAGCTCTTCCTGTGTCGTGAAGGTTTGCGTGCTCCGGTCCGATTCCGGGATAATCAAGTCCTGCGGAAATCGAGTAAACGGGAGCAATCTGTCCGTACTCATCCTGGCAGAAATATGACTTCATACCATGGAAAATTCCGAGTTTTCCGGTATTGATGGTAGCTGCTGTCTCAAAGGTATCAATGCCTCTTCCCGCTGCTTCGCAGCCAATCAGCTTAACGTCTTTATCTTCTATAAAATTGTAGAAGGTTCCGATGGCATTTGATCCGCCGCCTACACAGGCCATGACCACATCGGGAAGTCTTCCTTCCTTTTCAAGGATCTGTTCTTTTATCTCTTTTGAGATAACTGCCTGGAAGTCTCTTACGATTGTCGGGAAAGGATGCGGTCCCATAACAGATCCAAGACAGTAATGAGTATCATCAATTCTGGAAGTCCACTCTCTCATTGCTTCTGAAACCGCATCCTTAAGGGTTGCTGTACCTGAAGTTACAGGGATTACCTCTGCGCCGAGAAGTCTCATTCTGTATACATTGAGGGCCTGTCTCTTGGTGTCCTCTTCTCCCATAAATACAACGCATTCCATTCCCATGAGAGCCGCAGCTGTTGCAGTTGCTACGCCATGCTGACCTGCGCCTGTCTCTGCGATAAGTCTTGTCTTTCCCATCTTCTTAGCAAGAAGTGCCTGACCAAGAACGTTGTTTATCTTGTGTGAACCTGTGTGGTTGAGATCCTCTCTCTTGAGATATATCTTCGCTCCGCCAAGGTCCTTTGTCATCTTCTCAGCATAGTAGAGTCTTGAAGGTCTGCCCGCATATTCGTTTAAAAGTTCTGTGAGTTCCCTGTTGAACTCAGGATCGTTTTTGTAATGGTTGTAGGCTTTTTCAAGCTCTATTACCGCATTCATGAGTGTCTCTGGGATGTACTGTCCGCCATGTACTCCGAATCTTCCGTTTGTGTTGGTCATTGTTCTTCTCCCATTCCCCTCATCTGCCCTTCGGGCACCTTCCCCCCAGGGGGAAGGCTTAAGATAGAGGTTAGTCATTTCTTATAATTGATATAATAAAACTCATCTTCTCCTCATCCTTGACACCGTCAGTCTCTATTCCGGAGCTGACATCGATGGCGTAAGGCTTTATGTCTGTTACAGCTTCCTCGATGTTTTCAGTGTTAATTCCACCAGCGAGGAAGTATGGTCTTGTAATCTGTTTTAGTATCTCCCAGTTGAAGGCTGTGCCGGTGCCCTGTCCTGAGTCAATAAGAACCATGTCAGCAGAGGATGTTTGAACTTCTTCCAAAAAATCTTCTGTCCCGTTTTTAGTACAGTTATAATTTTTTATCTGAAAAGCTTTTATGATTTTTGCAGCTGTCAGTTTTCTTAGCTGTCCAATATATTTCTCATCTTCATTTCCGTGGAGCTGTATTGTGTCGATGATGTTTTCGTTTGCAAGTCCTGCAATGAACTCCGGTTTTTCATCAACAAATACGCCAACCGCTTTTATGTTAGAATCAAGCTTTTCCTTTAGTTTTTTTGCTTCCTCCGGCTCTACGTTTCGCTTACTCTTTTTGAAAAATACGAAACCGATGTAATCCGGTTTAAGCCTGTTAACAATTTTGATGTCTTCGGGTCTCGTGAGACCACAAAATTTGGTTTTTGTCATAGTCCCCTCATCCGCCCTTCGGGCACCTGTCTTCGCTCCGCTCCGGTCCGCGCTAAGCCGACGGTCTACGTTCCACTCCGGTCGTTGCTAAGCACTCGTCCCCCGGACGAGTAGCAACCCCGGACGTCGAGCGCCCCCTAGGGGAAGGCAGTATTCTTTAGTATCTTAGTTCGGCGAGCATTGCCTTTTTGTCTGGCGCTCTCATAAGTGTTTCACCGACAAGTACCGCGTCCACTCCGGCTTCTCTAAGGCGTTTTATATCCTCTGCGGTTTTGATGCCGCTCTCTGAGACATAGATCACGTCCTCCGGAATCAGTTTTCTAAGTCGCATGCTGTTTGTCGTATCAACCGAAAAGTCCTTGAGATTTCTGTTATTTACCCCGATTATTCTTGCTCCGGCATCAATGGCATTCTCAATCTCTTTTTCATCATGAGTTTCAACAAGTGCGGATAAACCAAGCTCATCGCAGATATTTATGTACTCTCTGATCTCCTCTTTCTCAAGGATTGAACATATAAGAAGGACTGCCGATGCTCCGAGTATCTTTGCTTCGAAGATCATATACTCATCCACTGTGAAATCTTTTCTTATGCAGGGGATAGTGACCGCCTGTGTTATCTCCTTAAGATATCTGTCATCTCCCAGGAACCACTTTGGTTCGGTAAGGACCGAAATACAATCGGCTCCTGCTTTTTCATAATCCTTTGCAATCTCAAGATAAGGAAAATCCTCTGCTATAAGTCCCTTAGACGGGGAAGCTTTTTTACACTCGCATATAAAGGATATGTCTTCTTTTTTCAGAGCCTTCTCAAAAGCGAAATCGCCTTTAGGGAGGTTCTCTGCCTCTCTTCGTAAATCAGAGGCAGAGATTGTTTTTTTATTTTGATCGCAGCGTACGCGGGCGTATTCTGCGAGTTCGTCGAGTATTGTCATTTTCGCTCCTTGTCCCCTCATCCGTCAGCTTCGCTGACACCTGTCTTCGCTCCGCTTCGGTCCGCGCTGAACCGACGTCCACCGGACGTCGAGCGCCCCCCCAAGGGGAAGGCTGGTTTACGCAGTCATTTCTACCGATTTATTACTTACTTCAATTAGTTTCTCAAGTGTCTTGGTTGCCTTGCCGGAATCGATGATCTCTGCTGCAAGCTTAATTCCGTCTGCAAAGCTTTCTGCTTTTCCACCGATATAGAGTGATGCGCCGGCGTTCATGAGAACCGCATCTCTCTTGGGGCCCTTGGCTCCTGCAAGAATTTCTCTTGTGATCTTGGCGTTTTCTTCAGGTGTACCGCCCTTAAGATCTTCTTTGGTGCAGCTTGTAAGTCCGAAATCTTCAGGTTTTATCATGTAAGTCTTGAACCATCCGTCCTTGATTTCGCAAACCTTGGTGGGTGCACTTAAGGATATTTCATCAAGCTTATCCATTCCGTATACAACCATGCCTCTCTTTACACCAAGGCTTACAAGCACCTGTGCCAGTGGCTCAACAAGATATTCATCATATACGCCAAGGAGCTGCATCTTAGGTGAACCGGGATTTGTAAGTGGCCCAAGGATGTTGAAAACAGTTCTGAATCCAAGCTCTTTTCTGATAGCACCGACGTACTTCATTGATGTGTGATATTTCTGAGCAAAGAAGAAGCACATTCCTACTTCATTAAGAAGCTCTATGCACTTTTCGGGATCCTGCTGGATGTTAACTCCGAGAGCCTCAAGGCAGTCAGCTGTTCCGCAGCTTGATGAGGCTGCTCTGTTTCCGTGCTTTGCAACCTTCATTCCGCCTGCTGCCGCAACGAGTGCTGAGGTTGTTGAGATGTTGAAGCTGTGAGCGTTGTCACCGCCTGTACCAACAATCTCATATATATCCATTCCTGTATCTACCTTGGTCGCGTGGTCTCTCATGGCTGCCGCACAGCCTGCGATTTCCTCGGTTGTCTCTGCTCTTGCACTCTTTGTTGAGAGTGCAGATAAGAATGCAGCATTCTGAGTGGGAGTTGTCTCGCCGCCCATTATTTCGTTCATTACAGCGTATGCCTCATCATATGTGAGATCCTCTTTGTTTACGATTTTTACGATTGCCTCTTTAATCATGTTCCTTTCCTCCTTTTAAGCCGGTCGGAGTCAGATAACATATTAAAAATTCTCGCTCCGATTGCTCACGCAAAATCGCTCGAATTTCTAATACGTTATCTTCCCCCAACTATTCTTTGTATTTAGGGATTGTACTTGTTCAGTTTCTTGCTATTACAAGGTTTGAGCCAATAAAAAAATCCTTGACAGAAATATATTTCTGTCAAGGACGAATAATCTATTATCCGCGGTGCCACCTTGAATTCATAGCTATGTGCTACGCGCTTAGCAGGATACCAACATATCCCCGGCAACTGACGTATGCCATCACGTTACGATATACTCAGCAATTACTCACTTTTGTATCGTACCCTCAGCGGTCCATTTGATAACTTGTTTCTTACCCGGCTCTCACCACCCCGGACTCTCTGTGTAGGCATCATTACCTTTATCTCCGCTTCATCGGTTTAAAGTATTAACTTGTTATACATAATAATGTCTGTGAAATAAATTGTCAACAACTTTTTTAGTTTCTCTCATCAAAATATGGTAAGATATTAAAGCGTTTGCCTGAATTATGCGGTAAGTCTGAGAAATATAATTAAAAAATTTATGAAGGGGCTGCAACATTTTCATGACCCAGTCTGTATATATGGTATAAGAGCAAAAAAACAATACATTGTAATAAAAGGAGTAAAGTATGAAAAATAAGATTGTTAGGATTTTATTAACAGGGATGTGCGCTGTGACTATAGCCACAAGCCTTACAGGTTGCGGTTTTGTCGGAATCGCATATGACGTTGCAAAAGTAGCAATGGATGCAAAAAAGGATAAAGATGCTGCAGCAGAAAATCCCGGGGATACCAACTATGATGATGAAGTAGCCACTGATGAGACTACAGAAGAAATCGTTACTGAGGACAACGATTTGCTCACACCTGAGTCTGAGGATGTAACTGATGATCAGGAAGATGCTGCCAGCGATGCACCTGAGGATCCTATCGACACTACTGATGAAACTATCGATAGCTCAGTTGCCACCGAAGACAAATCCGATGACAATTCCGATGTAGCTTCAAATGATACTACGGATGAGACTGCAGGCGATCAGGATATGGATAACACCTTAGCTTCCGATCCCGGGACTACAGAAAAAGATAGCGAAAGCAGCAATACATCTGCCAATACAGCAAGCTATCTGAATGCAGATGCACAGGCAACTCTTGATAAGCTTGAATCTGATTACAACAAAGTAAAATGGGGTGTTCAGTATTCTCCCACCGGTATGGATTACCTTGTAATCTCCGTAACACCATTCTACACAGAAGATGATTATCATCTCATAGTTGGCGTAACAAATCTGTATAACAAGGCTATTGTTTTTGACGGCACAGGTTATGCAAAGGCTTCTTCCGGAGAAAATATTGGCGAGTTTTCACTTTATGAATCAGCTGTAGGTCCCGGAAACACAGCAATTTTTGATGTTCCTTGTACTGATGTTCCTACCGGTGAGATTCACTGGGATGAAATCCAGATACCTGACTCCAGCTTTAAAGATGCATACTGGGAAAGTGACTGGTCTGTCGGCACAGATAACGGTGATCTGAAGATTGATTATACAGTATATTCAGCTGACAAATTCACCCCAGGATATATTAAGGCACTTGTTCTCGATGAGAACGGCTATGTAATTGATTACGTCTATGATTACAGCGCAGACGAAGGCAAATCAATCACAGGAACCTTACAGTTCTATAAATCCGAATTTAATGGCACTTGTGCTGATGTAGCATTCTTTGTTAATCCTACAGTTGTAGAATAAAGCGCATACAAAAAAACGAAGAGTCAGTTGGGATTGTGATACAATTCCCGACTGACTCCTTTTTTATCTTTATATAGCGATCACGACCTAATTCGAAGCCAGTTCCGGCTTTATTACCATCCAGAAAAGAACAGCTGCGATAACCACTGAAATAACATCCGAACCGAGCTGAGCGGAAATGACTCCCATGTAGCCGAAAAGTGCAGAGAATACAGCTATTACTACTGCGTACACAACTCCCTGCCTGCAAAGTGACAGAATAAGTGCGGGAAGTCCTTTACCCATGGACTGGAAAGTACAAATTGTCACAAGTCCAAGTCCCATAAGAACCATTCCCGGCATCTGGAGGCGCAGCATCAGTGCTCCCTGAGATATAAGTGCCTCATCCTTTAAAAATGCTTTCATGCAAAGCGGCGCCAAAAGCGCAACTACTGTTGCCAGAACTGCAGCTGTGCCCGCAACAATTCTGTAGGCAAAGGAAAGAACCTTGCGCAGGCGCTCCTTCTTACCTGATCCGTAAATATATCCAGTGAGGGGCTGTCCTCCAAAGGCAAGTCCCACGATTATCAACATGACTATATTTACAATTTTTATTACAATTCCCATAACGGCAATGGAATCACTGCCGTAAGCCGACAAGGCACGATTAGTAAGTGTAATTCCAAGTGTCTGAGTAAAATTCGTTACCGATGCGGGAAGACCTACTGCAAAGATTTTTGCAAGTTCACCTTCCTTAAGGCCAAAGTCACGGGGATCAACCGACAAACCATCACATTTTGCTGCTATGAACCAAAATGCATAAACATCTGAGCAGACATACCCTATAACTGTAGCTATAGCCGCGCCTGCAGCTCCCAAGCCAAATCCGAAGATGAAAACCGGATCAAGAACCATATTGACCACTGCACCGATTATTGAACAAATCATAGATGCATTGGGCTGACCAACTGTCCTTAACATGTTGGATAAAACCAGTGATGCCATAATAAGAGTGCTACCAAGAACAATAAACTGATAATACTGTCTTGCATAGCTCATGGTTCCCTCATCGGAACCCAGAAATATCAGTACGGGTCGCTGAAAAAGCATAAGAAGCATTGTCATTATGATTCCAAATGCCACTGAACCATACAGACAAAAAACGCTCAGTCTCTTTCCATCCTCCCCTTTTCCTGCTCCAAGAAGTCTCGAAATATAAGAGGTCCCTCCAAGTGCAAACATATCTCCAAATGCAAGGAACAATGTAAACAGAGGCGCACAGATAGATACTCCCGCGATAAGTGCCGTGTTTCCCGTCAGCGCTATAAAGTATGTATCAACCATACTGTAAACAAGTGACACCACCATACTGAGTACAACAGGAATTGCCAGCTTCAAATATGCGGTTCTTATCGGTGCTTTCTCAAATAATTCATTACTCATCTATCCTTTACAATAGGCTCAATCTGTGAAATCAGATTGTCGATATGCTCAAATACACTGCTCTTTGTTGTTCCAAGGGAATTAACGCGTTCAAGCTGTCTAACAAGAGCATCATACTTGCTGTTGATATCAGAAAAGCTGCTGCCGATTCTGTTAAGCTCATCGGAAGCTGTATCAGCAGTATCTGAAATCTCCTGCTGAACCGCATTTGCTCCGTTTGCACTTTCAATAATTTCATCAAAGGTAGCGTTGGTCTCGTCAACCTCTTCAATGCTCTTATCCATAGCTGCTATAGAGTTCTGAATATTCTGAGAGAGTTTTTCACTCTCTTCTCCTGCTGCCTCGATAGAAGCATTAACCTGGCTGATCATGACCTTAATCTCATCAGCAAGTTCTCTTACTTCGGTAGCAACTACTGCAAAGCCTTTTCCTGCAGCGCCGGCTCTTGCTGCCTCAATTGAAGCATTAAGTGCAAGCAGATTCGTCTGGGTTGCGATTCCGATAATCTTCTTCATATAATCGGAAATCTGATCAACCGCACTCTTAAAGTTTTCATAGCTTTGTGTCATTTCATCAAAAGTGGCACGCACTTCATTTGAACTGTCCTTAAGCTCTGATACTTTATTCTGAGCATTCTGCACGCTATTTAGAATATTGACCTTAACGTCCTCGAATTTACCTGCACTGTCATTTACTGCCGCAAACATCTCATTGAATGCGTCCATCTGATCATGAAGCTGAGTATTGCTTTCAATTACATCCTCAATAGCTTCACCCATATCATGGATTTCTGTAAGTGAAGTAACTTCATTTTCCACGAGTTCGCGCTGGAATTTCTTAACAGAATCCGCTATGTAAATAAGGGATTCGCGCCTTTCATCATCCGATGCGGATTTCGGAGTTTCAACAGTTTCTGCGATTTCTTCAGTTTTTTTCTTAAAAATATCTGTCAGCATATTTCTATCTCCCTCATTCAAAGACTATACAGGTCATTGTCTGATTAACGAACTGTGTATTGTAATGCTCTCCGAATCCGATAAGTCCGCAGGAAGGTCCAAGCGAAGCAATTTTTGACAGGTACGTATTCAGCTCGCCTCTTTCCTTCAGTACCAGATATCTGAAGATGCAGTTAACGGAATAGATGCATGAAATCCTTGTAAAATCGTTCTTAATCTTTTCAACCGTATGCTGAGCAACCTCCATGGGATCTCTCATTTCAAGGAGCGTCAGGATATCCGAATCGTTGATCTGTCTGTAGAGAATAAGTCCGCTACCCGATACATCCTTGATGGAACAGATGCAGACATCATTACCTATCATCTTTCCGAGAGGATTCTGGAAGGTCTGGTCTATAATCTGCTTATCGCTTGTCGCGCCGGTAAGATCCATGTATACCTGTTTGGAGGAACGACCGTTAAGTTCACCCAGGTAATACTTCGCCTTATCTGTCTTTGACGCGATAAGCTGTCTGTTATCCTTGGGCTCATAGATATTTTCCTTATAGGCTTTAACCTTACCGCCTTCATTTCTTATTACCGCATAGGTCATTGCATCCTCATAGATTTTGCCGTTTACGGAAACCTTTCCGGCATCGCCTGTCGCGCCCATAACCTGAAGGTTATATTTATCAATAAGTCCGCGAAGAGTTGTAAGAACCGCTGCATCATTTCCTGCGCAAAAATCGATTATCGCAGTATTCTCTTTTCCTGGTCTGATTTCCTCTATATCCTTTTCAAGCCTTCCGATATAGCGGGCAGGCATTTTGGATACCTTCTCAAGAACTCCGGTCTTAACCTTAACTCCCTCAGTGAAAGCAGTAACAATAAGCCCACTCTCCTGAATCGAAGAGTCGTAGCCCATAGCTACGCAGCCAATACTTGGAACACCCGGATATTTCTTTTCAATCTCCGCTACATTCGCATCAAAGTGATTTGCATCGCTTGTGAATAAAATAAGCTTCGGTCCGGATAATCCTCTTGTAGCTTCCGACACATCAGCTGATGAACTTTTCGCGTTAAACATTTTCATAAGGCATATACTCCTTACACTCTGGCTCCTTCATAACGAAATCTGCCGCATAAATTGTTATCACACTACATAAGCGCAGAAAATTAAAACATAATTTCTCCACTTAACATAAATGATAACATTCTTATATATAGGGTAACAATGCCCTAAAAACAATATTTCATTAATGAATCTATTAAAATTTCATAAACACCCCATACAAAAATATAGAAAAAAAATCCTTTGAGATTATTTATCAATCTCAAAGGATGTCTTGCTTGATTCAGACCGTTTAAATATGTATCCAGAATTTAGTAAATACATTTAAATTTGTTGTTGCAAATATTGCCTACAGGGCTGTTTCTCCTTACAAAATCGATAACCAGATCCGGCATTTCATCAGGATAGGTCCTTATGGTCTTAGCCTTACCGATGCTCGAATAACCTCCGGTTCCTGTCGCCCTGTAGTTACTGGTTACCAGCGTATAGGTCTCATCATCGGACAATTCTGTTCCATCCAGCTTTCTCATAACGACCACTCTGTCGCCCACAGGTCTTCTGATATCAAATTCATACCAGAGTCCTGCATAGATATCGTAATTATAATGTTCAACCTTGGGCTGAAGAAATGCTTCTGAAATTTTTACTTCACCGGTAGTCTCATCATAATCATAATATTCTGCTGATCTCTCAAGGGCAGCCCTCAGATCAGCTTTGGTCATCTCCTTGACCTCCTCAGTATTTGCAAACTGATAAATTCCAAGTACATCTCTGACCGTTATATCCTTGTGCAGTCCAAGCGGCTCATTTGAGAGACTTGTGCATGAAAAATCAGCGCCGGTAAGCTCCAGCTGAACCTGATTAAAAATTGCAGCAACTCTGCTACCCTTAAGAGCAACATCCAACTTCTTCTCGGGGAGAATCTCCTCTTCAAGGCTTCCGATGGGCTCATCAAGCCATACCTGGAGCTTCTCGTTCATCTCCTTGAGTCCCGGATTCTCTGCCTGTATTTTATCAAAATCCGCATACTCTTTTTCCACAGGGATAAGATATGAGACAACGCTCCATCCACCGGAGGTTCTGGTACTTCCCTTCAAAACCTTCTCATCGCTGTCGCCCACATAATCGGCGTCGATAACGCAATATCTCATCGCCTTATCCGGAGGCTGAACTCCGAAGGTTCCATCCAGGAATATTCCCTCTATCGGCAGATGCTGATGTCCTGTAAGTATGATGTCAAAATCGAGTTCTCTGGCGATCCTGCAGGCCTGGTTCTCATCCGATTCCGAAAGTTTATCGCCTGTGGTCATATCTTCCTCAAAGCCGCCGTGATAGATACAAACAGTGATATCACACTGCCCTTTAAGTTCGGCAAGCTCATCCTTTAAAACCGCAACCGGATCAGCAATCTCAAAATTGACGAGATTTTTCTTCTGCTCCCATACGTTTACATAGCTTGTTACAGCACCTGTAATTCCAACCCTGGTTCCGTCCTCAAGAGTTTTAACTATGTGCTTCTTTATTCCAAGGTCGCCTTTTTTGTCCGTTACATTGGCGCACACAAGAGTAGCTTTCATAGCTTTGGCAAAATCCCTGATTGCTTCATAACCGAAATTGAAATCGTGATTACCCAATGTGTAGCAATCCAGTCCCATGGCATTAAAGCCCTCAGCCATAGGATTAAGCTCATACTCATCCATGTGGCTAAGATAATAGGCTAAAAGCGGCGTTCCCTGAAGGCTGTCACCGCCGTCTATAACCAGTGTATTACCGTCTTTTTCCTTCTCACCCTTCATCTGGGCCGCTATGCCAAAAAGGCCTGAGTTTTCATGGCTGTTTGTAGCATAGTTGATCGGAAAGACGTGTCCGTGTGTGTCTGAAGTGAAAATTATTCGCATGGTTTATCCTCTTGTTAGTTTAACTCTAATTTGTGTAGAAATATACTCTATTATGAGAATTAGTACAATAAGTCCGGCGAGGATAGCGCCTGCTTCGTTCCATTTGTAGGAATTCATTGCGAAAATAAGAGGTGCACCAAAACCACCGGCTCCAACCATACCAAGGATTGTAGCGTCTCGAAGATTGATATCGAATCTGTAAATTGCTGTTGATGCAAAGTTGGGTAAGAGCTGAGGCAAAATACCATAGCGGATCTTCTGCCAGGTATCACAACCTGCAGCATCAAGAGACTCTACAACACGAGTATCGAGGTCCTCTATTGCCTCGATGTACATCTTACTAATCATTCCGACGGAGCACACGCCCATTGTGAGAAGACCTGCGAAAGGTCCGGGACCCGTTACACGGATAAACATAAGACCATACACAACTGCCGGTATTGTGCGGACAGCCATAATAATGATTCTGCCTGCAAAAGCTATCGGCTTAGGTGTAAGATTTGATGCTGATATAAAGGCAAGCGGAACTGAAAGTATAGCTCCGACAATTGTTCCAAGGAATGCGATACATATAGTCTCGAGCATCAGATAAGGAACGCCTTTTGTAGTCAGGTTAAAAAGGAAGGACAGATCCGGCTGGAATATTCCCTTTATGATATTCAGGGCTATCTCACCGCCATCCATAGTGGTTCCGGCAGTTTCAACAGCAGTTCCGCTCCAGACCATAAGTCCGACAAATATAATTGCAATAGCAAGATGATATATCCAAGTGCGTGGACGCTTTTCATATGCTTCTTTAATTCTTTGATTCATAATTATCTCCTAAAAAATCAACCGTGTTTAAAAAACTCACCAAGTCCTCTAAGCAGTGAACTTATACAAGCTTCTTACGAAGCATTCTGCTGATTGACTCAATGATAAATACTGCTATGAAAAGTGCAACAAGCACGGTTCCCACGCTTGAATACTCTCTCCAGGAGATTTTTTCATTAAGAATAAGACCGATACCGCCTGCTCCTACATATCCGAGAACAGCTGCATATCTTACGTTACCCTCAAAGTTAAAAAGGCAGTTTGAGAGATAGAACGGAAGCACCTGCGGAACAATTGCAGATATAAAAGCTCTCGCCTTTGTTGCTCCCATAGCTTCCATAGCCTCGAACGCTCCCATGTCTACCGTCTCAATCTCTTCGTAGGTGAGCTTACCGATATATGCAAAGGAAAATACCGCAATCGCAAAAGTACCCGCGAGGGTTCCGAGTCCGAAAACAAGTGTTGCTACAAGCGCTGTAACCAGTGTAGGAAGAGTTCTTATTAGTGAAAACATAACTCTTATCACTGATACAACCACCTTATTGGGGCATACGTTAGTACTCGCAAGCATTGCAAATGGTACTGATAAAAGCGCTCCCAGAACTGATCCCAGAAGTGACATTTTTATAGTGTCGAAAAGAGGTGACCACACCTTCTCGATATAAGAAACGTTAGGCGGGAACATCTCTCCCAGAATTACAAAAAACTGTCCGATTCGCTCGGATAATATCTTCATATCAAAGCCTGTGACTTTTACGGAAACAGCACACATAAGAAAAACAAGAATAAAATAAACCGGCATTCTTGATGCTTTCTTTTCCACAGTCTTCCCATTAGGCAGTGTATATACTTTAGGTTTGAAAATCTTATCGTATATGCTCACTGTAATCACCCCTCTTCATCCTGGACATTGCCCTGTGCATCCACTTTTCCCTTATAGATAAGGCTGAGTACCTCCTTATCTACTTCGCCGGCAGGACCGTCGTATACAATCTCTCCTTCTCTGATTCCAACGACTCTTGTAGCATATTGAAGCGCGAGATCTACGTGGTGAATATTGATAAGAATTGAAATCTTCATCTCTTCGTTAATACGCTTAAAGTCATCCATAACCTGCTTAGCTGTTACAGGATCAAGAGCAGCAACCGGCTCATCCGCAAGAATTATCTGCGGACTCTGTGCAAGAGTTCTCGCAAGAGCAACTCTCTGCTGCTGACCACCTGAAAGCTGATCTGCACGAACAAAAGCCTTGTCAAGGATCCCAACCTTATCAAGACACTCAAGCGCCTTCATCTTTTCATCCTTTGTGTATATGCCAAAGGTAGATCTAAACCAAGGCATATCCGGAACAAATGCTGTAAGTACGTTCTTGATTACGGTAGTTCTTGTGATCAGGTTGAAGGACTGGAATATCATACCAATCTTTCTGCGAAACCTTCTGAGCTGCTTTCCGGACAGACTCATCACATCAACATCATCCACGGTGAGTTTTCCGCTCGTAACATCGTGCATCCTGTTGATGGTACGAATAAGTGTGGATTTACCTGCACCTGAAAGTCCGATAATTGCTACAAATTCTCCCTGCTCAATTTCGAGGTTAACATGCTTTAAGCCCTCGAAACCATTGGGATATTTTTTTCCTACATCTTCAAACCTGATCATGATATTTCTCCTGAATTCTTACAAAATCAATTATATTAGGCTGGCCTATTGTATCCCCTCATCCGTCAGCTGCGCTGACACCTGTCTTCACTCCGTTTCGGTCCGCGCTGAACCGACGTCCCCTGGACGTCGAGCGCCCCCCAAGGGGAAGGCTAAAACACAATAAAACAGGGAAGGTATCCTAAAACACCTTCCCTTTGTGTACTATATTATGACTGAAACCGGTGTTAGTTCATAGACTTGATAAGTTCCTGCGCAGCTCTCTCAGCGTCGTAATCTGCTGAATTAGCCTCTACATAACCGTTGTGGTTGTAGATTGAGATAACTTCTTTTCCTGCGTCTGAATTGCCGATATTGATAAATGCAGTCTTGAGCGCAGCCTTGAAAGCATCATCCATAACAGGAGATGTCTTGCTTACGCTGATTGTATCATTGTAAATACCGTCTGTTACACCAATTACGTTTGTCTCATCCCAGATGCTGGCTTCTCTGCCGTAATCTGTTGTCCACTTGTCCTCGTTGTCACGTCTTGCATCAGCATAGCAGCAAACAACGTCGATCTGGCCTGAAGCAAGTCTTGCAAATGCATTACCGTAAGAGTCTGCCTGTACAGCGTGTGAAAGATCTGTTACATGCTTCTCATAGTTTGCCTGAAGCCAAAGTGAAGGATAAATATATCCTGCAGAAGATGAAGAGTTCATTACGCTCCAGTTAAGTCCGTCGAGGTCTTCCCATGTAAGGCTCTCACCGTTGTTAACCTTCTCAGCTACAGCCTGACCTGCCTCTGAAGGACCTGCAATAATAAGTCCGCGGTAGAAAGTAACCTGATCCTCTGTGGGCTCTGTGGGCTTGTTGTCATTCCAATCCTTAGCATTGGGGCTCTCGATTGAAAGACCGTCTCTTGTTGCTGTAAGAAGAACATCGCAGCCATCCTCGTAAAGAACAAAGGTACCACCGGGGATAAGTCCGATATCGATAGTGCCTGCTGAAAGGCCTTCACCAACTGCCTCATAGCTTGTTCCAACAGTGATGTCAACTGTACCAACCTCATAGCCAAGGCCTGCAAGCTCGTCTGTAAGGAGCTGCTTAAGGGGCTCAGTAGCTGTTACGATCTCATCGGGCTCACGTGAAGGTACAAAACCGATTGTAAGCTTATCAATCTTAACTGTCTCAGCGGGTGCTGCAGCAGTCTCTGTGTCTTCTGTAGCCTCTGTGGTTTCTGTAGCCTCTGTAGCCTCTGTTGTCTGAGTCTCAGTAGCTGTGTCTGTTGTCTTAGCTCCGCAGCCTGCAAGCATTGTGATTGTGCTGACACCTGCGATCATCATTGCTAATAATCTCTTCATAATTCCTCCTGCTAAAAAACATTCCTTTTTTTCGTAAAAAGAGCCCATGCAGAATCCCCACATGAGCTCCATACAACAACCATTAAAATTATATTTAACTTACAAATTAATGTCAACGAGATGATGTTTCGGAAAATATTAAGATATTCTTAAGTTTCCAAATTACTTAGCAGCAACTTCTCTTGTTGCCACAACATCAACTCCGGTTCCCGCAACATTTTTTACCACAACATCGCCGATGTGGACGGGTGCTTTAACACATGCATCATCAATTTCTTTCATGCATTGGAAAATCTTATCCTTCGGGATATTTGATGCAGTTTTAACTGATACGCGGGGCTTGTCTCCTCCCTCGATAACTGCAGTACTTGTGACTGTGCGCTCAGGATGAGTAACCTCATTTCTTGCATACTTATCACCAATGGCGCAGGTGTTGCCCTTTACGGCTATAACTTCGCCCTCTTCCAATTCTACTGTGATCTGGCAGCCCATGGGGCAGCCGATACATGTAAGTTCTCTTTTTTCCATGATCAGTCCTCCGCCTCAATCTTGATTGTTATCTTCTTCGGAGAAGCTTCCTGAAGCTTTGTCTTCTGAAGTATTACCTGTTCCATCTCTCCGGGAGCCATGATGCGCTTTTTATTGTGCATAACACGCTCATCATCGAAGTAAACACTAACGTATGAATCCTTGTAAACAGCACCTACACGGAATCTTACAGTAAGAAGATCATCCATGCGATCAACGTTAATTGTTGAAGGAACTGTGTAGCGGGCTCCGTCTGTAGCAAAAAGTTCTACCACTTTATCTCCGGCTGTCTCGCCGCCCTTTACGAACTTGGCTGCGTTTGCACCGGCTCTTGTTGCTTCCTCAGAAACGTAGTCAACAAGGTCATGAACATGAAGAACGTTACCACAAGCGAATACTCCGGGGATGTTGGTCTCAAGAGACTCATTAACAACAGGTCCTGATGTAACAGGATTCATCTCTACGCCTGCATTTCTTGAAAGTTCGTTCTCGGGAATAAGTCCGCAGGAAAGAAGAAGTGTATCACAGGTGTAGCGCTCTTCTGTTCCAGGTATGGGCTTCATGTTTTTATCAACCTCAGCAATTGTAACTGCTGTAAGGTGCTCTTTTCCTTCAATGTCCACAACAGTGTGTGAAAGCTTAAGCGGGATGCCAAAGTCATCGAGACACTGAACGATGTTTCTCTTAAGTCCGCCGGAATAAGGCATAAGCTCTGCAACAACCTTAACCCTTGCTCCCTCAAGAGTCATACGTCTTGCCATGATAAGTCCAATATCACCGGAACCGAGGATAACAACCTCGCGGCCCGGCATATAGCCTTCCATATTTACAAGTCTCTGTGCGGTACCGGCTGAGAAGATACCTGCCGGACGATATCCGGGAATATTGAGGGCTCCTCTCGGACGCTCTCTGCAACCCATTGCAAGGATAACAGCACCAGCCTTTATCTGATACATTCCGTCCTCACGGCTCATTGCCGTAACAACGCGGTCAGCTGAGATATCCATTACCATGGTATGAAGTCTGTACTCGATCTTTTCATCAAGAACCTGATCGATGAAACGCTGTGCATACTCGGGACCTGTGAGCTCCTCCTTGAAGGTGTGAAGTCCGAATCCGTTGTGGATGCACTGATTAAGGATTCCACCAAGTTCTCTGTCACGCTCTAATATAAGAATTTTATCTACTCCTGCTTTTCTTGCGGAGATAGCGGCAGCAAGGCCTGCAGGGCCACCACCAACGATTACGATATCATAAGAAGTCATTACTGCTCTCCTCCCTTCTGGTGTTTGGTGCGTTCCATTACAATGTTGGAAGTTCCGCCGCTCTTGGTTATTTCTTCATATGAAAGTCCAAGTTCGCGATGAAGGATTTCCATTGTACGGGGTGAGCAAAAGCCTGCCTGGCATCTTCCCATTCCTGCTCTTGTTCTTCTCTTTACACCATCAAGTGATCTTGCTCCCAAAGGTCTGTGGATCGCATCGAGGATCTCTCCCTCGGAAATAGACTCGCAGCGGCAGATGATGTTGCCATATGCGGGATTCTTTTTAATAAGTTCATTTCTCTCTTCTACAGAAAGATCTGCAGGATTCATGATGTCTTTTCTTGTGCTCTTCCATTCTTTCTTAGCTGTGAGACTCATCATATCCTTCAGCATATTTCCAACCATCTCACCGATAGCAGGGCTGGATGTAAGTCCGGGTGACTCGATGGCTGCTACGTCGATGAAGTGCTCAGCGCCCTTTACCTCTCCGATGATGAACTCATGACGAGCTTCATGCGCACGGAGTCCTGCGAAGGAAGTAATAACCTTTTTCATAGGAAGATTCTTTACATGGTCATTAGCTTTCGCAATAAGATCGTTGATTCCGGCCGCTGTTGTGTTTGTTCCTTCCTTATCTTCAATATCAATAGCTGTAGGTCCTACAATGAGGTTGCCGTGAACAGTAGGTGATACGAGTACGCCCTTACCAAGGTTAGTAGGCTGCGGGAAAATTGTATGACTTACATGTCCACCAACTTCCTTATCAAGCAGGCAGTAATCTCCGCGTCTCGGGATAATCTCAATCTTGTCGTCATCCTGAGATACCATATTGTGGATTACTCCGGAATAAACGCCTGCTGCGTTTACTACATATCTTGAAACATACTCGCCGTTGTTTGTGCGAATATGCCACAATCCGTCTTCTTTCTTCTTAATATCTTCAACCTTAGTATTGAATCTGAAATCAACTCCATTCTCATTTGCATTTTCAGCCATAGCGATGCAAAGCTTGAACGGGCAGATAATTCCACCGGTAGGTGCATAGAGAGCACCCTCTACGTTGTCTGAAAGGTTAGGCTCCATCTCAAGAGCTTCCTCGCGGCTAAGAATCTTCATATCCTTAACGCCGTTCTTGATTCCTCTGTCGTAGAGGTCCTGAAGTCCGGGAAGTGCTTCCTTATGGATGCATACAACCATGGATCCGTTTCTCTTAAATGGAATGTCCAGATCGCGGCAAAGATCATCCATCATCTCATTTCCGCGCACATTCAGTTTTGCCATAAGTGAACCTGCTGCAGCATCAAAGCCTGCATGCACAATTGCGGAATTTGCTTTTGATGTTCCCTCACAAACATCTTCACATTTTTCAAGGACACAGAAGTTGCCTTCATAACGGGAGAGTTCTCTGGCGATCGCGCTTCCCGAAACTCCTGCGCCTATGACAATTACATCATATAACATAGTTTTATCTCCTATTTCTTTATTATTAAGGCCGAAAGGCCTGCCTTCGTTGCTCTCCGTGGCTCATATAGTATACTTGCCTTTTCGCCCCGGAGACAGGCCTTTCGGCCCTAGCTACATTAAAAATGGAGTCGGTTAATAAGCGTATCTCATCATACGTTTCATACCGACTCCATCCCTCAGTGTATCTTTATTAAGTTATTTCCATTTCAGAATAGGAACTTCTTTTCATAATTATAATCCCTATTGAATCAGAAAAGTAATACAAGATTACTGTTTTTAAAAAATTTAGAAATTAGCCAAACATGTGAGCAGCTGCAAGTGCGTTGTAAAGAAGAGATGCAACGATACCGCCGCAGATAGGTGCTACAGCAGGAATCCATCCATAGCTCCAGTTGCCGTTCTTCTTGCCAAAGCTGGGAGCAAGTGCAAGATAAGCAAGACGAGGAGCTGTATCTCTTGCTGCATTCATTGCGTATCCTGTAAGTCCTCCGAAGGAAGCACCGCAAGCAACGATTACGCCGTATACAAGTACCCATACAGTACGATCTGAGCCAGCAGGGATCAGAGCAAGTGTGAATACAAGAACGAATGTAGCTACGAACTCAGAAAGGAAGTTCAATACCTGGTTCGGGATTGAAGGTGCTGTGCAGAAGCATCCGCGAACAACATCATCATTAGCTGTAGCCTTGATGTGATCTCCATAGAGAACCATAAGGATAGCTGCGCCGCAGAAACCACCAAGCATCTGAGCTACGATCTGACCAGCAACTGTGCTCCAGTCACCTGATCTGATTGCAAGACCGATTGTTACAGCAGGGTTAAAAGCCGAAGGGCATCCTGTGAAATTGCTCATTGCAAATGCAGGAACCATAACTGCCATACCCCATCCGATAAGGATATGTACTGCTCCGCCGCCCTTGAAGCCGGACTTCTCAAGCGAAACGTTACAGCAAACACCATCGCCAAGTAAAACAAGTAATAAAGTACCAATAAACTCGCCAATATAAACTGACATATTCGGTTACCCCCGTTTCTTTTTATTGCGGTCCGCCACTATGGCGGACCGATTATTAACTTTTCATACAAACTTTTTCATCCCAGTGTGGATCACTCTTTTGCCCATCCACGTGTAGCTGCAACAGCCTGTGACCAGCCCTTAAGAGCCTTTGTTCTGTCTTCGTCAGCCATCTCGGGCTTGAATTCCCTATCAACTGCCCAGTTCTTGATAACATCTTCTTTGCTTGTCCAGTAGCCAACTGCAAGACCTGCAAGATATGCAGCACCCATAGCTGTTGTCTCAACGCAGCAAGGACGAAGAACGTTGGTGTTGATGATATCTGACTGGAACTGCATGAGGAAGTTGTTCATGGAAGCACCACCGTCAACCTTAAGGGATGTAAGGTGCTTGCCGGAGTCAAGTTCCATGCAGTGAAGCACGTCATAACTCTGATATGCAAGTGACTCAAGAGTTGCACGAATTACATGATACTTATTTACGCCACGTGTAAGTCCTGTGATAACTCCGCGTGCGTAAGGATCCCAATAGGGAGCGCCGAGTCCTGTAAATGCGGGAACTACATAACATCCGTTTGTATCTTTAACTCTTGTTGCGAAGTATTCTGAATCCGGTGAGGAATCAACGATCTTAAGCTCATCACGGAGCCACTGAATAGCTGCGCCTGCTACGAATACAGAACCCTCAAGAGCGTAGGTAACCTTTCCGTCAAGTCCCCATGCTATTGTGGTAAGAAGGTCGTTCTTGGAGAAGATCGGCTTCTCGCCTGTGTTCATAAGAATGAAGGAACCTGTACCATAAGTATTCTTTGCTTCGCCTTCCTGGAAGCAGGTCTGTCCGAACAGAGCTGCCTGCTGGTCGCCGGCTGCGCCTGCGATGCGGATAGGGCCGCCAAAGAACTCAGGATCAGATTCGCCATAGATGCAGCTTGAAGGCTTAACTTCAGGAAGCATGCTCTTCGGAACCTCGAGGATCTGGCAGAGCTCATCATCCCACTCAAGTGTATTGATGTTGTAAAGGAGTGTTCTTGAAGCGTTGGAGTAATCGGTTACATGAACCTTACCCTTTGTCAGCTTGTAGATAAGCCATGTATCTACAGTACCGAAGCAAAGCTCACCCTTCTCTGCTCTTTCACGAACGCCTTCAACATTCTCAAGGATCCAACGGATCTTTGTTCCTGAGAAGTAAGGGTCAAATTTAAGACCTGTCTTCTGCTGGAATTTCTCAACGATTCCGGGGATCTTGCCCTTCATCTGCTCAGCATAGTCTGCAGTACGACGGCACTGCCAAACGATTGCATGATAAACGGGCTGACCTGTTGTTCTATCCCAAACGATAACTGTCTCACGCTGGTTAGTAATACCGATTGCTGCGATATCTTCAGCCTTAGCTCCAACCTTCTGCATAGCCTGACGTGCTACGGAAAGCTGTGTCTGCCAGATTTCGTTGGCATCGTGCTCAACCCAACCGGGCTGCGGGAAATACTGTGTGAACTCCTTCTGAGCTACAGAACACATCTCACCTTTTTCGTTAAAAAGGATACATCTGTTACTGGTTGTTCCTGCATCCAGAGCCATTACATATTTTGCCATTTTTCTTATCCTCCTTTAGTCTATTTATATAGCCGTTTCGGCTTTAGGCACATTTACATGTTCCATACCTCTTTGTTGGTAGTAGAAACCGCCATCGCTCCGCTTGAGAGCGCATTCATAACGTCATCTCTGTCTGAAATAAGTCCGCCTGCAATAACAGGCACTCTGCTTATTCCGTTGACGCGCTTTATAATCTTTGAAACCACAACTCCCGGAAGAATCTCAATCACATCCGGTTGACATGATCCGTACTGAGCCTGTTTCTCAATGTTCACCAGAGCCATACTGTCTATTACGAAATACCTGAGCACTGAATAAAGCCCCAAATCTCTGGCATGCTGTATAAGATTGCTCTTAGTGGTTATAATTCCGTCTGCCTTAGTGTTGTTCTTGATGAAATCAAGGCTTACGTCCTTACTGTTGTTCAGGCCCGTCACCAGATCCACATGAACCATCGCTATTCGTCCGGCATTTTTTATTTTTTGTACAATTTCACCAATGGTACAAATGTCACCATATAGAATAAAAATGATTCCGCAGTCTGTCTTCAGTGCTGCCGATAATCCTTTGTCATCCTTAACTGCGGCGATTACCGGATTTTCTTCTATCTTATCTATAAAATCTCTATACATTAAAATTCAGCCTTATCTCAATTTATTAAATCGTATTTATTTAAAAAATGGCGCAAAAAAAGAACATGTCTAACAAACAGGTTTCAGCCTGTATATTTGTAAAAGCCACATTCTCTAATCTCACCGGCGCTCATTAACTTATGAATCTATGATAACGCCCTTTTATGAAATTTTCAACATAAAATTTATAGTTTTTTTATTTTTTATGTGTATTTTTTACACTTTAACACGTTAAATCGATTTTTGTTTGTGCTATTTGTCTACCTTTTTCATAAAGCATAGTCAAAATGTATAGATTTTATCACAAACAATGCCGGCGAAAACTTGTCAAATGCAGTATCTGACATGTTTTGCCGGCATTAATGAATTATCTTTAAAGCATTCGGATACGTTACTTTTTCCCCGCATCAGCCATCATTGCAAGGCTTCGTGCCATCGACTCAAAGGTATCATGCTGATTTGCTGAATCTCTGTCTGCGATCATGGCAAGAGTCTGCGAAATATCATTGAGAGCCATCATCATGTTCTCCAGCGCCATTTTCTGAATCTCAGCATCATCGCCCTTTTTTACTACCTGATCATATTTCATTATTCTCTGCTGCTGCAATCCTGTAACTTCTGATACTCTGCTCATAATAAGAATTCCCCTTTCCATAAGAAACAGTGTTGTTATGATAATTATATCCGAATAATTCTAAAATTCTATTAAATAACGATGACGGCGTAAATTTACTGTAGGATTTGAAAGGGTGGATATCCCCTGTGATTAGTTCAGATGTTCAAACCTTACTCATTATATCGCTTGGTAAGATGACAGTTCAAGGCTGTCATTTTTAATCCTTGGTCTGCTTGTTGACTACTTTATCTGTCAGGAAATATCAGTCAACCCTGCGCAGAGCGCACCGCGTAGCGGCTTTGGGGTTGACAGACATTTCCTGACAGATAGTCTGTAGTCAAGCAGATCAAGGATAATTGTGCGCTCCAGCGCACTTTATTCAAGGGCAGAGGCGTCAGCCTCTGGCTTCCTTTTTTAGAACAGTTTCCAGATGTAGTTA